>JANLGZ010000104.1 GCA_024653905.1 archaeon | reverse complement strand
ACAGAGAAACCATCAAAGACGAACAAGAACTAATACGAATAAAAAACGCAATAGACAACCAATTGGACGAGTTACAACAAACCAAGGTTAAAGCATGGGCGGTTTATAAGTGATTAGTTTACTTTTATCCTAAAAAGATTTCACACAACCATCTTCTCATTAATAATCAAATCAAATGCTATGGGAAGCAGTAATTATTGCAATAGAAGGACAAATAATTAAACTTCAATGAGTAAGTAGGTGTTTTGTTTTTTTTTTGTTATTTTTTGAATGGGTTTTCAACTTCTGGAAAATATTTTTCTAGTAATTGATGTTGTAAGAATCGTGAAAGTTCAGAGTTTTTTGTTATAGTTACTTCAATCTGTTCTGTTTGGGTATCTGTTTTATTCATGTATTCTTTGTAGAGATTAGCGAGGTCTTCTAGGTTTTCTGCTTTATTATATATTTCATCCATGTTTTTGTTCATTTGTTCTGAGAATCGTGTTTCTATTATGAAATCTCCTTTTAACGCAAGATCGTTTTCTAGTTTGAGTGATGCTTCGCCTATTTTTATTCCAGTCATACCAAATACTTTGAATTGTTTAGTTATCCATCTGCTGAGAGGGGTATTTTCTTGCACTATAAGATAAGTGCCTCCGGGATTAGCAGTCAACATTTTGGCTAGACTTGTGAAGTCCAAAAACTTGAAGCTCATAGGCCACCAAGCATGCCTCATTAATCCAATTCCTCCTTTTACTCCTGCGCCAAGATCACTTCCTAAAAGTTTTGCCATTTCAACACAAAAAACACCCGTATCATCAAAAACCCATTTCACTTGACCTTCATCGTTCTTATTCAGGGAATAATTTTTATTCTTCAATTCATACTTTTGTTCAAGGTTCTCTGAAAACTTTTTCAGGTTAGAAATCCATTCTTTATTTAACCCGTAATTTCTGCCTTTTTTAGAAATTACTCGGTCAGTTATAAGTTGATTTAATGTTTTATGCACGGCTTGGTAAGATAAAGGATTTTTAACTAATTTTTCAAGTTTCGAATAAATTTCTTTTGCAGTTAAAGACCACTCATCACTCAACAATAAAACAATCCTTTCCTTAGTAGAAGCACCATCAGAATTAAAACGAAAAAACGATAAATCATCTAACATACAAAAAAATTACAGCAAAAATAGTTAAAAATGAAGAGTAAAAAGAACAAGGGATTAAATTGGTTATATTCTTTTGTTTGATTTGTGAAAAAGTAAGTTTTAGCATTATTTATTAACTTTTTCAAATGCCTTAATAATGTTCTTCTCTTGGATAGAGAGATTTTCCTTTTTTTTGAATTCTAAAATCCGGTGTTTTGAACTTATGCCTTTCATTGTTCTAAATAACCCTTCTAAGTTTTCATGTTTGAATTCACCAAAACTTATTTGGGCAAAATCTTTCCCATTGAAAAAAAGTTCGTTACCTAAAACTTTATCTTTATTTTTCTTTTCTTTTAATAAAAATAACATTATATTTATTCCATCACTTGCCCATTTTTTATTTAACTTAAACACCCCTGCCTTGAAAAAAGTTAATTCGGGGTAAAAATCTTTTAAAATTGCGTAAATTTTGTTCATAATTTATCAGCAACTGCTTTAAGTTCGGATAATGTTTGTTCGCCTAACTTTTCTTTAATGGTATTTTCAATCTCTTGTAACTTTTTGGTGTCACCAAGTTCGCTTAAAAGGAGATAATAAAAAAGAATTGACCTCTTGGCTTTTTTTAAACCTATTTTTTTTCCTGTGTTTGTGAAAAAACCACCAACTTTTCCAAGTGTAATGATTCTTTCAAATGCATTTTCTACCGCTTTGTTAAACGAAAGGTGTTCTTCTCCCGCAAGCAAAAAAAATCTTGCAACACCAATAAAACCATATGAATCTATTTTGTCTGCATCAAACAACACTTTGGCCTCTAAAGTTTCAGGTTTGTATTCCCCGTCAAATGAATGAGTTTTGATACATTCAATAATTGCATCAAAAAGAGTTTTATCACATTTTGTTTTAGTAAGTATTTCTTCA
>JANLGZ010000101.1 GCA_024653905.1 archaeon | reverse complement strand
CAAGTCATTCAGTTCTTTGAGTGTTTTGTCTGCGATTTTTTCCTGTTCATTGGCGCACTCTACGACTATTGCGAGTTGTTTGGTATTGGAGTGTATTTTTTTCATTTCCTGTGGCAACTGCATCCGCAATGCAACCAATCTGAACAATTGCAGTAAAAGCAAGCCATTTTTATTTCTTATGCGATTGCTTTGATTTTTTCAGGAATTTCTTTTCTTATTAATTCGGAAAGCATTTCTTCAAAATTGTTCACAAAATAAAACCCGAATTTTTCAGAAACAATTCTTCTTTCAGCAAGCTCATTAATTTCTATTACTACTTCGTTTTCCCGCAACCCTGTTTTTTTGGAAATAAAGTATGCCGGTATCGGCGGGCTGTTGTATAGGTGTTTGAGTATTTTTGCCTGCTCTAAAGAAATTTTCTTTTCTATTGCTAACTTGTATAATGCTGTTTCAATGATGTTCATCCAATAACCCCCTGTAAGTGGATGGGCCCCCTCGTTTGACGGAGGGGGTAGCGAGCAGAGACCGTCAATTGACTTAGATCAATCTGCATTCAGAATCTTAGCCTGAGTATTAATATACCTGCGGTTGATTAACAATCAACCAAATGGTTGATTATGAAAATTAGTTTTTTTTCATTAAGCGTCAATGTCAAGTTTTTTCCCTTCGTCTTTTCCTAAAGGACCTTTTTTTCTAGGGGGTGTTTTTTTTTGGAGGTTTGTGAGGAACTTGGGGTTTTGGTTGTTTGTATTGCTCAGGAAAGTTAGGAGGATGTGGTTTTGTGACTGGTTTTACTCTACTGGATGGGGACCCTACTCTTAAAGAGTGTTGTTCTCCAAAAGGTCCAATAATTCTTTTTATTCTTCCTCCCATTTAATCAACAATCACTCGTGCGTCTATTGCGAATATTCCTTTTGAAGTCGCAATTAATGGATTTAAATCAAGTTCTAAAATTTCTTTTTCTTTTATCATTAGTTTGGATACTTTTGTTATTGTTTCATAGAGTTCAGGGAGGTTAATTCCTTTTTTTCCGCGAATTCCTTTTAGGATTGGGTATGCTTTGAGGTTTTCGACCATTTCTTTTGCGGTTGATTTGTTCACTGGACAAATCCCAATATTAAAATCCTTAAATACCTCAACATAAATTCCGCCCAAACCAACTAATACTGTTGGTCCGAACTGGATGTCTTTTTTGCCCCCGATAATGATTTCTTTTCCGTGGAGCATTTTTTGAACTATTACTGCTTCGAATCCTTTGAGTTTTTTCATTTCGAAAAAAAACTTTAATGCGGCAGAAAAAGAATCAATGTTGATTGTTACTCCTCCGGCTTCTGTTTTATGCGAGATTTTTGCAGAAACCACTTTCATTGCTAAAGGATAACCGATTTCTTCGCAGGCGTTTTTCAGTTCTTCTGATTTTGTGACTATTTTGTAAGGTGCAAAATTTATTCCGTGTTTTTTCACGAGTTTTATTGATTCTGTAAGTGAAAGAGTTTTCATGAAAAGAAAAAGGCAAAAGAGATATTTAAACATGCAGTATTTAGGTGTCTTTGCAGGATATGTTTTTATATTCCGCTTTCCAGAATAATATTAAGTGGTTTTTATGGATTGGAAAATTGTTTTGGAAAAAGGTTCGGATGGTTATTATACTGTGACAGTGCCTTCGCTTCCTGGTTGTATTAGTCAGGGCAGGACGAAAAAGACTGCTATGAAAAACATTAAGGAGGCTATTGAACTGCATTTAGAGTCATTAGCTGCTGATGGAATTCCTCTTAGAAGCGGAAAAGAATCAGACGTGGTTGCTGTTAGGATATGAAACTGCCTGTTGTTTCAGGCAAAAAAATTATTAGTGTGCTTGTTAAGAAATGGTATTATATTCGTTCTCAGAAAGGAAATCATGTTCATTTGAGACACCTTGTAAAAATTTCTGTTACTGTTCCAAATCACAGAGTAATTGCAAAAGGTACGCTTAAAGAAATAATGAATGCTACTGGTTTGCATTCTTCTGATTTGCAGTAATCAAAATAGCTATTTAAACATGTTGTCAATCATTCTTTTAGGTTCTGATGGTTAGATTAACATTTAAAGGTGCGGCTCAGGAAGTTGGTAGAAGTGCCTTTTTGGTGGATGATGGTGACAAAATTCTGCTTGATTATGGGGTTAAATTAACTCCTGGGGGCATGGAATATCCTTTGCCCATAAAAACAAATTTGAATGCTGCAATAATTTCTCATGCTCATCTTGATCATACTGGAAACGTTCCTCATTTGTTTCAGGAAACAAATTGTCTTGCTTACATGACTCCGCCAACATTAGATATTGCGAGAATTTTGTGGTTTGATACTCTTAAAATTGCAGGTTTGGAGGGTATGGATGCTAATTTTTCAAAAGAAGAAATAACAAAAACTGAAAAATTCACTTTTCCAGTTGGTTACAATAAGCCAATGGATATAACCGATAATACTTCTATGACTTTTTATGATGCGGGTCACATTGCTGGTTCTGCAATAACTGAATTAAAATTAAGAAACAAAACTCTTGTTTATTCCGGGGATTTTAGGTATACTGAAACAAGGCTTCATAATCCTGCTGCGTTTGAAAAAATAAAAGAATGTGATTATTTTATTACTGAAAGTACTTATGGTGATAGTAATCATCCTGATAGAAAAGCAACTGAAAAGAAATTTGCAGAAACTGTTCAGGATACAATTGATAGGGGTGGTCATGCTTTGATTCCTGCTTTTGCTGTTGGAAGAAGTCAGGAATTAATTGATGTTTTGAGCGAGTACAGAATTGAGGCTCCGATTTATTTTGATGGAATGGGTCAGAGGGTTGCGAGAGTTTATTTAGACAATCCAAGTTATTTAAAGAATCCTAAATTTTTGAAAAAAGCATTAGACAAGATTAATTGGGTTAAGAATTTTAAAATGAGAAAAGCTGCTTTGAAACAGCCTTCAATAATTCTTTGCACCTCAGGAATGATGCAGGGCGGTTCTGTTTATGCTTACTTGCCTGAAATTTATAATGATCCTGCTTCAAGAATAATGCTTACAGGTTACCAAGTAGACGAAACTCCGGGAAGAATTTTATTGAATACTGGAAAAATAAATATTGATGGTTTGAATGTTAAAGTTAAAGCTGAGGTTCAGCATTATGATTTCAGTGCACATGCAGGAAAAGAGGAATTATTTCGTGCAATAAAACAACTTAATCCTGAGAAAGTTATTTGTGTGCACGGGGATAAAGAAGTTACCAAAAAGTTTGCCGCAAGTATTAAGGCAGAGGGTTTTGAACCCGTTATTCCTGAAATGGGGAAAGAAATCGAGCTTTAGTGATTTTTATGTCAAAGTTTTCAGGTACTTTGAGGGATTCTTATAATATTTTTCTAAAAGAGCCAAAATTCATTTTGCCAAAATTAATTATTGCACTTCTCAACAGTGTTCTTATTCTGCTTGTTGCTGATCTTGCTATTCAGGTTTTGGCAGAACCAACAACTGAGTTATTGGTTACTGCAATTATTCTGTTTGGTGCAACAATTATTGTGAGTCTTGCGGATATTTTTGTCGGGGCAATGTATCCTTTTATGGTTGAGCAAGTAAAGGATAAGAAAAAGCTTGATCTTTCAAAAGCTTTTGAAAGTACGGTAAAAAAAGCAGGGGTTATTTTTCCTTCAATAATCGCGGTCGAGTTCGGTTTTCTTGTTTTAACATTCATTGTGTCGCTTCCATTAAGTTTTCTTATAGTTTCCGATGATGTTTATGCTGTTTTCTTTTCAGGGGTTTATGTAATACTTCTTTTGGGTTTTGTTTTTCTTTTTTACATTTTATATCCTTTATTGGCATATGGGAAAGGAAAAATTTCGATTAAGGATTCGTTGAAAAAATCAATTGATTTTTCGTTGAAAAATAAAGAAGCGGTCGGGAAAGCAACTCTTTTGAGTTCTTTGCTTTCTTTGCTTTCAGTTGCAATTGCGTTTTCAATAGAATTCCTTCCGGTTGATGCGGATATTTCGCTTTTCTGGATTGCGTTCATTATAGTTAGGGTTCTCACGGCTTATGTGTACAGTTATTTATTTGTTCTGAATCCTGTTTTTTATCTGCATTATAAGGTGGTAAAATGAAACGATTTTGTGTAAAGTGCGGGAAAGAAACAAATCAGCTCATAAATAGCCTCTGTAAAAAATGTTTTTTGGAAAAGAACAAGTTAATTGATTTGCCAAAAAAGATTATTATTGATGTTGATAAAAGAACAGGGAGATTAAGGCTTGGTGCTGCATGGATTGATGAATCTGATGCTGTTTTGGAAAAGTTTATTGAGGATAAAGTAAAAAAACTCATAAAACAGAAAATAGATTTTGATAATCTTAAAGTGCAGATTCTAAGAGAAGACTCTGTTATTGCAAGGGTTTCTTTGGATGCTTTGGTTGATAATGTTAAACTTGGTTTGGTTGAGGATATTGAATTAAGTTTTCGTAGGACTCTTTCTGATGCTTCAATGAAATTAAGCTCCAATTATCATGAAGCAATTATTCAGGTTAGGTTTTTGGAAAAAACTAATAAAAAAATCGAACAGGAAAAGGTTGAGGAAGTTTTGGCTTTTTTAAAAGAGCATAAGAAGAAAATTGAGTTGTCTGCGGCTGTTGATATTAAAAATCAGGTTGGGGGGCAGGATATTTTTGTTGGTTCTAATAAAGCCGCTAAAATTGTGGCGACAAAACTTGCGAGAAAATATAATACAAAAATAATTTATTCAAATAAATTGCTTGGAGAAGACAAGCATGGTAAAACAAATTACAGGCACACTTATTGTATAAGGTTTCCTAGTTAAGATTCAAATTCACTTAGTGTTTTTTTTATTTCATCCACGCTTTTTGTGGTTATAAGTAAAGGTATTTTTTCTGCTTCTGCAATTTTTTGTGCAATAGGATCAACTTTATCAATTCCATGAAGAACAACTATGGTTGGTTTCATATCTGTTGAAAATCTCCCGATTTTAACTGCAATCATCGGGCTTCTTCCTGAACCGACTTGCAGGAAAATCAATGCTCTTTCAGGAGTTTTGCCGTACATTTTCATATAATCCTGTACAGGTACATCAAGAATTACTTTTAATGAATCAATTAAAGTGTAACCATAAACCTGAGAATCTTTTAATTTTCCTGGGTTTGCAACGCATTCAGCTCCGATTAATTCCTGGAATTTTTTTCCGTTGATTGCTTTTGAGAATTCTGCAATATCAAATACATCAGTTTTTGGAGAAAAGTTTTGTTCTAATTGTTTTTTCACTTTTGCTCCGCGCTTTTCATCAATAGTAATCAAACTATAAACTAATCTTGCAACAACTCCAATACCTGGGCTTTTTCTTCTTCCGCCTTCATAATCAGAGATTGTTGAGGATGAAACTCCAAGAACCTCTGCTAGTTCTGTTTGTGAAACTCCGAAGATTTCTCTCCATTTTTTCATGGAACTCCCAGGGTCTTTTGAAAGAGCTATTTCTCCTGCTATGGTTGTTGATAATTGGTCCATTGTATTTTTTAATGATTAAACCCAATAAAAAGCTTTCGTCAATGGTACGTTTTCCTTTAGGGGGAATGTCGAAGTAAGTTTTATTAAGCGGTTTTGGTACATTATATTGATGTTCTCATTTGATAAATTTTCAGTAGCCCTGCTTTTCTTTGGCATGGGTTTAGGCAGGTTAATAACGGACCTTCCAGTGCCATTAGATTTTCTTAATCCTTTTTTAACAATAGTGTTTTTTTTGATTGGGGCAATATTCCTTATTTTAAGGTAAAAAATTAGAAAAGATGAACGCTTGTGCGTTCACCATAATTCTTTCATATCAAAATCTTTATTTTTTATCATTTGTTTTTTTGGTTCTTTTCCGATTAAGTAAGGGCTGTTTACTCCTGTGAAGATTGCGATTATTTCTATTTTATCTCCCATTGAGTTATCAACTCTTGCTCCCCAGATGACTTGTGCTTTAGCATCAATTTCCTGGGTTAATAATTCTCCTATTTCATTTGCTTCTCCGAGAGTTAATTCAGGTCCGCCTGTAATATGAATTAATACTCCTGAAGCACCTGCGATATCTACATCAAGAAGAGTGTTGTTTAATGTGTCTTTTACTGCATCTTTAACTTTGTTCACTGATTTTGCTTCACCAACAGCAATCAATGATAAACCGTGATTGGTCATTATGCTTCTAATGTCTGCAAAATCAAGGTTGATTAGTGATGGTTGAGTTATTGTTTCGGTAATTCCGCGAACTGTTCTTGCAATAACCTCATCAGCAACCTTAAATGCATCCTGAATTGGTAAATTAGGAACTAATTGAACTAATCTGTTGTTGTCAATTACAACTACTGTGTCTGAGTTTTCGCTTAATTTTTTTAAACCCGCTTCTGCGCTTATCAATCTTGATCTTTCAAGTGAGAAAGGGTATGTTACAATTGCAATAACTATTGCACCCTGGTCTTTTGCAATTTGAGCCACTATTGGGGCTGAACCTGTCCCTGTTCCTCCGCCCATTCCTGCGGAAACAAAAAGCATGTCAACTCCATCCAATAATTGAACTAAATCACTTTTGCTTACTTCTGCTGCCTTGGCTCCTATTTCAGGATAACCGCCTGCTCCTAAACCTCTTGTAACAGATTTTCCAATCAATATCTTTGTTATTTCATCACCTATCATGGCTAGGTGTTGTTTATCGGTATTTATTGCTGCTAAAGTAGCTCCTTTAATACTCATTTTGTTTAATCGGTTTACTGCGTTGCACCCTGCTCCGCCACATCCAATTACCATTATTTTTGGAGTATCAAATTCCTCTATTTTGCTTGATGTTGTTTTTTGTTCAGTCTGGATAGCTGAACTAATTAAATCTTTCATTAGTTTCACCCCTTCATTGTCCCTTTTTTCTAAAACGAAAAAAATTTGTACTTTAAGTAATAGCGCTTAACTTATTAATAATTCTTTTTGGAAAATTCAACATAACAATTTCATTATGTAGTAATTGAAAATTAGGGGAGCGAGCCGGGTGAGATTCGAACTCACGACCCCAACATTAGGAGTGTTGTGCTCTATCCAAGCTGAGCTACCGGCCCAAATTAATGGTTTAATACTTCGGTTTGTTAAGTTTTAAAAAAGAGTGTTTAAATCAAAAAACCCAAAACTAAACCAGAAACTATTGGAATAACATAATTATCATTAATCGGAATGTATTCTGCGAGCATTGCGAAAATGGCTGCTGGAAGGGCAATTTCTATTGGGAAAAAAAAAGTCAAAACAATGGTGGCTGCGATGATGCCTCCGATTGTGCCTTCAAAGGTTTTGTTTCCAAATATTTTATGTTTTCCAATCCAATTTCCTATTATTGCTGAAAAACCATCTCCGAAAGTAAGTGTTATTATTGCTCCAATCAAAATGATTTTTTCAAATTGGTAAAAAACTATGCTTGAAATCAGTATTCCGAGTGTAAAACTCAGTGCTGCTCTTCCCGGGATGTGTTTTTCTCTTGTTCTTTCAACTGTTGAAATCAAATTCTGTAGAAAAAAAAAGTAATTGGTTTTCATTTGTATGTATGAAAGGAATGAACCTGTGCCAAAAATAGCTAGTAATAAGATGAAAAATTGTTCTTTTGGGAGAAAATAAGCAATTAGTGCATACAGTGCTCCAACCAGAATATGAATAATTTGTCTCTTTAATTCGGTTTTCATTTAGATTTCAGCCTTTCCTTATTCTAAGTTCAATTTTTCTTAGTATTTTTTTATTCCTAAACTTTTTAACTTTTCCCGTGAGCCATTTTTTTGGCTTTTTTTTGTATTTTTGGCTTTTTTTTGTAAGCAAAGGAACTGCTCTAACAACATTATCGATAATTGCAATATTTGCCTTTTTTGCGGTTCTGCTTAAAGGGTTCAAATCAACAGCAATTACTTTCTTTCCTGCTTTTCGTAAAGCTTCTGTTCTGTCGCCGTCTTCAAGCATTATTAGAACAACATCTGCAGAATAAATTCCTTCGCGAGAAACATTTTTTCTCTCACTATTCAAACCAGGGATTTTTGCATTTGAATTGTGAAGAATTTGCATTCCTTGTTTTGCAAATTCTTTTGCAATCAGTTTTTTTCTTTTTGCAATTGGTTTGTAAAAAACATTAGCTTCTATTTTTGCCCCCAAGACTTTTGCTAATTTAATAATTTCTTTTGCACAAAGAACAGTAACATTCCCGTTTACTGAAATAATTGGTTTTTTTGCAAGCAAGAGCATTGAGGCTGCAGCTTCTATCTGCTTTTCAGCTTCGACACTTGTTTTTTCTCCTAATAAATAATCGAAGGCTTCTCCTCTTCCGTGAGCAATCATTCCTGTTGGAGTAACAATTCCTTTGGAGACTCCTTTCTCTATGAGGTGCCTTTGTTCAAGGCTTTTTGCTCTTGGGTGTTTTGGAATCATTTTAATCGCTAATTTTTGCTATTGCAGTTTTTTTAGAATATTTTTTCAATTGCTTTTCAATTTTTTTTGGATTATTAGTAAGTACAAAAACAGTATTCCCGAGCATTGCCATTGAACTTTGAGGAATTGCATTCATTACTTTGCGAACCTGTTTTGAAGCAAGGTTTGTTTCAATTGCAAAAATCCTTGAAAGATGTAAAAAGTTTTCAATGCTCTGTTTTTTTGAAAGCGATTGCATACAGTAAGAACCGATTTTATTAATCTGAGATTTCAGTTTTTTGTTTTTGATTATTTTTTTTGTTTCAAGTGGACCAAAAAAACCAAAAACAGCGTATTTGTATTTGTTTCTAATTTTACTTGCTTTTTTTGAAGGATAAGGTGGCAAACCTATAAGGGTGCCATTGTATTGTTCTGCAATAACATCTCCTAATCCTGTTCCTGCTTCTATTTCAGCTTCGGTTGCAATTTTCACAATTTCTTTTTTTGAGATTTTTAATTTCATTGCTTTGTTGAGTGCATTTGCGAGTGATAACGCCCCTGCTCCGCTTATTCCTAATCCATAACCAATTGGAAATTCAGTTTCGTGCTTTACAATAATTTCAAATTTTTGTTTTGTTTTTGTGAGAATTTTCTGAATTACTTTTTGAGAAGTTGTAAAAATATTGGTTTTTTTCTCGTTAATAAAAATTTTATAATTATTTTTCCGTGCTTTTTTTACCTCGGCAGTTGTTTTCATTCCATTCAGGATATTGAACCCAGCACCTGTCGAGCCATTAGAATAAATTTTAAAGAATCCTGTTATGTGTCCTTGTGAAGTTGCTGTTCCTTTCATTAAATCACTTTTTTATACAATGAATCATTGCATGATCTTTTTCAAACGGGTGTAACGGAATTGTTTCTAGTATTTCGAATTCATTTTCAAGTTTTTTTGTTTCTTCCATTACTAGCTTTTCTACTGATGCAGATGAATCAATGCTTTTTGCTTTTATGCTCAAAAAACCATGGCCGTCTCTTTTCAAATAAAGCCTTGCATTTCTCAGAAATATTTCTGCCTGATTTTTCTGGCTAACATCCTGAAATAATGCGTCAATTGTAAATCCATTAAGGTATTCCCTGTAAGTGTTCGGTTGATTTGCATCTCCTAAAATAGGAATCAGGTTAGGTCTTTGTTCGCATAAGTAAATGAATTTTCTCATACTTCTTGCACTTATATCAACACCAAATATTGTGCCTTCTTTTTCAACAATATCGCTTAAATGAGAAATAGTGGTTCCTTCAGCAGCGCCTAAATAAAGTACTTTGGATCCTTTTTTGAGGTGGATTGTTTTTATTCCTTTTTTTATTGCTGCTCCGACTTTGCTTCGATTAGGATTCCATAATCTGAATTCTTTTCCCTCAGCATGAACCAGTTCTTCTCCATAAACTTTTTTTCCTGGGGTTAAATTAACCGTGGCTAGATTTGATTGTATTTCATACACTCCATCTAGCAATTGCTTTAATTGTTTCATTAGTTTTTACCTTTAAAAGGATTAGTTTTTTTTATTTCCGAATTTTGCTTTTGGGTTTGCGTGTTTTGCAGTTCTGTTTTTCGGTTTTCCTAAAGGTTTCTTTTTCCCAAATGGTTTGGCGTCTGATTTTTTGTCTGCCCAGGGTTTAGGTTTTCCGAATGGTTTTCCAAACGGTTTTTTTTCATAAGGTTTTTTATCGAATGTATTTTTCGGTTTTTCGTATGAACTTTTTTCTGTTCCATTTGGTTTTGGTGTTAAGAAAGATCTTTCCTTTCTTATCTCTGGTTTTCTATCAAACATCGGTTTTGAATCATAACTAGGTTTTCTATCCTCGGATTTCCATTCAGTTCTTGGTCTTGAATTATAATCCGGTTTTCTTCCCTCGGGTCTTCTATCTGTTCTTGGGCCGTAACTTGGTTTTCCGATTCCAGGTTTTTTGTTAAACCCAAGTCTTGAACCATAGCTTGGTTTTTGTTCATCATTTCTTCTGAATGGTTTTCTTTCAGAATCTCTTCTCATGGGTTTCCATTCTCTTTGTTCAGGTCTTCTTTCCCGAAACTCTGGTTTTCTATTCGTTTGTTCAGGCGGTTTGTAATCGTATACTGGTTGTGGTTTGTTGGTTGGTGTTCTTTTTGAGAGTTCTTCTGCTCTTTCTTCTAATTCTTTTTTCATTTCCTTTGCAGAACTGTTATTGTGGAAATAATCTTTCTTTACTGCAATTGCGAGTTTTGCTGCAATGCTTCTTGCAATTTTTCCTTTGTTCTCATATCTTGCTGCTCTTACCAAAGGGTGCTGGTATAAATAACCGTATTTTGGACTTTTTGCTCCTTTCTTTTTATGTAAAAATAGTGCTTTTTCAGCTCCGACAACCTGAATTCCTGATGCGGGCATGAATGCAAGTTTCTTTTTGGTTCCTACTTTTGCGAGTATTTTTGCTCCAATTACTGCTCCTGCTAATTCAGAAAAGTTAGGGAGTTCCTTGCTCATGCTTTCTTCAAGGTATTTGGTTAAGTATTCTCTTTGTTCGCGCAGATTGTGACAATTTAATGCAAGTACTTTGATTTCTGCTAAATCTTTTTCCTCTGTTTTTGAACCCATTGAGTTTTTTGCAGTACTCATTATTTTTCCGATATCCTTTTCATCGACTCCTGCATCCTTGAGTTTTTTTTCAGTAAAATTTTCTCTGTTCCCGATTTCATAAATGATTTTTAAGTACGGGTCATTTTCCTTTACTAATTCATCTAATTCAGGAAAGTGGGTCGAGTACCATTCTCTTAATTGTTCGATGAACAGGTTTGAAGCAGAATCAAGATCTTCTAATAAGTTCACGGATTTTATTATATGTACTTCTTTTCCTTCATATTTTTCCTGCACTTTCTTTTTTGCGGAACTAATTAGTCTTTTTCTAAGTAAATCAATATTATCCATTTAGTTTCTCCCCTAAAATTTTTTCAAGATTTTCTATTTTAACTCTTTCCTGTTTCATTGTATCTCTTTCTCTAAGAGTTACTGTATTGTCTTCTTTTGTATCATAATCAATTGTAATTCCTAAAGGAGTACCTGCAGCGTCCTGTCTTGAGTAACGCCTTCCAATACTTCCTGATTCATCATAGTAACATAAGTACTTATTTCCTAATGTTTTCATTAATTCCTTTGCTTTTTCTGCCAATCCATCTTTTTTCACAAGAGGGTATATTCCTACTTGTATTGGTGCAATCCAGGGTGGAAGTGTAAGTAATGTTCTTTTTTCATCTTCTCTTTCATCATAATTCAAGTCAAGCAAAGCAAAAAATGGTCTGTCAACTCCAAAAGCAATTTCAATAACATGAGGTATTTCTTCTTTCCCTTCTAATGTTCTTGCGGTTAGTTTTTCATTGCTGTGTTTTTGGTGCTGACTCAAATCATAATTTGTTCTGTCGCTTATTCCGCATACTTCTGTCCAGCCGAAGCTTTTTAACTGCACTTCCAAATCCCAGGTATCATCCGAGTAAAATGCTTTTTCATCATGGTGGTGTTGTCTTAATCTTAATCTTTCTTTTGGTATTCCAAAGTCTGTGAATATTTTAAAACTCAGCCATAAGTGCCATGCATAAGCCTGGTTTTTTAATAATTTTTTCTTCATTGCATCTTCTAAAGAAATGTCTTCTGGTTTTTTTTCTTCATTTTGCATTTTTTCTGTCCATAAAGGAAGCAATTCTTTTTTTGCTTCTTCAAAAGCAGGCCATTCTTTTTTCATTTCAGGGAATAAAAAAGTCTGTGATTCAGCCTGAGTAAATTCTCTGCTTCTCAATAAGTGTTGTCTTGGGCTTATTTCGTTTCTGAATGCTTTTCCAATCTGAAAAACCCCAAAAGGAAGCTTGTCTCTGAAAAAATTCAAATAGTTTTTGAAAGGAAGATATGTTGTGGTTGCTGTTTCAGGTCTGTTGTATGCTTCAATGTTTTTTCCAATCGTGGTTTTCATCATTAAAGAATATCTTTCGATTTTAAGTGCAAGTTTTTTTCCGCCTGGAGCTTTAATGTTTTTTTCTTTTATTGTTTCTAATAATTTTTCGTCAGAAAAGTGGTCTGCTGCTATTCCTGTTAATTCTTCAATAAGTTTATCTGCTCTGTAACTTTCCTTTCCGTCTTCTGTTAAAATTACAGGGTCATTAAAACTATCCAAATGCCCTGATGCTTTCCAGACTTCTTTTGGGGAAATTATGGGGTACTCTATTTCATAAAAACCGTTTGAGTTGAAGACTTTTCTTATTACTGCTTCTACATTGTTTTTGAGTCTTTTTCCAAGCGGACCGTAAGTGTAAAATCCTGCTAATCCTCCGTAAATCTCAGGTTCAGGACCGTATACAAATCCTTTATCCTTCAAATAGGTGGTTAGTGTTTCTGAAAAATCAGCTTCTTTTGCCATTGCAAATTTAGATATGCAAAAGAATTAAAATGGCTCTTTAGCCTTGTTTTTAGGGAAAACCATTAAATCTGCCTCCGTAGTTCAGACTGCTTCAACTATTTCTATCTTTTTGAATTTCAATACTCCCTCCTAATGATTTTTTTCTTAGGGCTCTGCTTTTCTCGGCTTAAACCTAGCTCCGTTGAGCCTCCGCTAGGATTTAATGCCTCCAAAAGCAGCGAGCCGTTCACGAAAAAATCAATTGTTTGTGGAGGGGATAAGATTGATTGAAATTTGTTTTCCAAATAAAGCAGAAATTTTAGAAGCTCTTCAGACAGAAGAACTGACAGACAGTGACCTCTGGATTAGGAGGTTGATACAATGAATCTTATGACATTTTCTTTTTTAGCATTTTTTTCCATTGCTCCGTTGTTCTTATTTTGGGCTTACGGGTTGAATGAAGACTTCAAAATATTGCCTGAATTTTTTTATCCCCTTTTGGTTCGGCTTGGTAATGGAGCTGGTAATGTGAATTCGCACCGGCAACACTGTGTCCAAAACGTTTTAAATAAATCCGAAGAGATATTTTGTAACTGCCGCAGAAGCATTATGGTTATGCAGTCGCTTCGTAAGTGACAGATTGCGGGTTCAAATCCCGTCTGCGGCTTTTGGTGGTTTCATGGCTGTTAGGTTGTTTTTTTCTGATTCTTGTGACAGGGAGAATTTTTTTAATTCAGTTCTTGAACACTCTGGTTATGCCTCATGGAGAAAATTTACAAAAACTCTTTGTGTAGGTTCTCATGATTTGTGGGTTTATCGGGTTGGAAAATATTGTATATCTGAAAGTCTTTTTGCTAAACTGGTCGAATTTATTCCGAATAATGAAAGGGCTTTTTGGATTGGAAAACTTTCAAAAAAAGATTCAAACTGGGGTCAAGTGAAAGGCGGCAAGATTATGAATGAGATGCATCCAGAGATTCTTGCTGAGGGGAGAAAAAAAGCTGTTCAAAAAAATTTTACTCCAAAATATGACTTTGATATTAATTTGGATTTGAATAAAGGGATTGCAGAGTTTGTTGGCGCATTTATTGGTGACGGTTGTACTGGGAAGTATTGGAACAAGAATAAGTTCATATATCAGACTAAATTCACTGGCGATTCATTACTCGATTTGGATTATTATAAATCCGTTCTTTTCCCTATCACAAAACAAAATTTTGGTTTTGATAAGTTGCACATTTCTTCAAGAGATAATTCAATAGTTTTGAATTTATCCTCTAAAAGATTGTATGAATTCTGGACTGAAAGGCTGAATATGCCTTCTGGTTTAAAATTTGATAAAGTCTTAATCCCAAAAGAAATTTTGTGCGATTCTGCTTTGTTGGCTCCTTGTATTAGAGGTATTTTTGATACTGATGGGTG
>JANLGZ010000096.1 GCA_024653905.1 archaeon | reverse complement strand
CGATTTTGTTATTGTTGGAGCTGGTTCTGCTGGCCTTCCAGCCGCAGTTTATGCTGCAAGGTTTAAATTAAAAACACTTGTAATAGGTGAGGTTGTTGGCGGTACAATACTCAATACGCATATTGTTGAAAACTGGCCTGGTATTGTTGAAATTTCCGGTTGGGATTTAATGGAAAAATTAAAAGAACACGTTAAAGCCAATGATGTTGAAATTGTAAATGATAAAGTTACTGAAATAAAAAAAGAAAATAATTATTTTACTGTTAAAACTTCTGAAAAAGAATTCAAAGCAAAAACAATTCTTATTGCTACTGGTACTGAAAGAAAAAAACTTGGTGTTAAAGGTGAAAAAGAATTCACGAATAAAGGAGTAAGTTACTGTGCTGTTTGTGATGGTGCCTTATTCAAAGATAAAATTGTTAGTGTAATCGGAGGTTCAGATTCTGCCGCAAAAGAAGCATTATTTTTATCAGAGTACGCAAAAAAAGTTTATATTATTTACAGGGGTACGCAGATTAAAGCAGAACCAATTAATGCTGAGCGTGTTGAAAAAAACCCTAAGGTAGAAATAATGTATGAAAAAAACATTGAGGAAATTTTTGGGGAAAAATTAGTTACAGGGGTTAAATTTAAAGAAGGCGGAGAGCTTGCACTATCTGCAGTTTTTGTGGAAATAGGTGCAATTCCAAATTCTGAATTAGCTGAAAAATTGGGTGTAAAACTTAATAGTAAAAAAGAAATCATTATTGATTCTGAAAGTAAAACTAACGTTCCTGGAGTTTTTGCTGCAGGGGATGTTGGCGACAAACATTTCAAACAGGCAATCACAGGCGCTTCTGAAGGGGTCATTGCGGCTTTTTCAGCTTACGAATATATTAATAGTGAATTATCCAAGTAAGTGAGTTAACTTGACTTTGAAAAGAAAACAAAAAAATAATGGTGTTTTTCATGAAAACAATAGCAATACTCGGGGCTTCGGCTAAAAAGGAAAAATTTGGAAATAAATGTGTAAGAGCCTATAAACAATTAGGTTGGAAAATATTTCCAATAAACCCTAATGAAAAAGAAATTGAAGGAATTAAATGTTACTCTTCTATTAAAGAAATTCTTGAAAAACCAGATAGAGTTTCAATTTATCTCCATTCCCAAATAACTCTTTCTTTAATTCCAGAATTAAAAGAAGCAGGAATACAAGAAGTAATGCTTAATCCCGGGGCAGAATCTGATGAATTAATATCTGAATTAAAAAAGAATAATATTACCCCGATTAAGGTTTGCAGTATTCGCATTGAAGGAATAGACCCTGATTCACTTTAAATTAGAAAGTGTACTAATTGTGCAACAATTAAACTGATAAAAAATCCCGTTATAAAAAATGTGAGCTTTCCTTCTTTTTTGTAAGGGAGCATATCTCTAATACTCACATAAAGCAAAGCTCCAAGCACAAGAGAAAATACCGCGTAATACAACCCCTTGTCAGGATGTAATAAACCTGCAAAAATCACTCCAAGCAACGGAGCAATGGAAAGTAAAACATTCACAATCTGGCTTTGTTTAAAATAAGTATCAATGTGAGTTAAAGATATTGATGATGCTAAAGTATGAAGCAATAATGCAATGTAAATCATAAAACCGAGCAAAATATTAGTTGACTGAAAAGCAAACACTAATGCCATTCCGACAACAAAGTGGTCAACAAAAAACCCTATTGCATGAACCTCGGCAAGATCTTTCATTAGTTTGTTTTTGTCTTTTATATGCTGATAAATAAATTTTTCAGAAACATGGAATGTTACAAAACCCAAAATTAAAAGTGTGAATATATGGTCTCCAATAAAGTTTCTTCCTTCAAAAAATTCAGGGAGTAGAAAAACAAAAATTTGGGTAATAAACAATCCTGCGGAAAAACTGATTAATTCTACGTGGAATTTTTCAATTTGGTTAGAGAATTTTTCAGAAAAATAGTGTAATAAGCTCAATACTGTTGCTAGCATAATTTCAAGGAAAACCATGGAAAGTATATGTTTTAACTGCTTAAAAAAGCTTACATGCAAAATTGTATTATGGAAAAAATTCCAATTAAAGGAGATTCAGAAAAACAGCTTTTTGATGCCTTAAAAGAAGCCTGTACAGGTATAGAATTCAGTTCTTTTGAGATAGGTGTTTCTAGTGAATCATTGGAAATTAAATATGAAATAAGAAAAAAATCAATAAATTTTTTAAAATCTGTTTTCAAAACTGAACATGATCCAGAGAATTTCGAAATCTATTTTTTAATTCACTTTGATAGAGGTTTTATCGAAACAACACCCACAAATGTTCTTATTGAGGGGGCTTATAATAAATTTTCGCGAGAAATTGCCCAAACTTTTCATTACTGTTTTAAATGCAGAGGCAAGGGTTGTAACAATTGTAATAGAACCGGAAAGCTTTCTGATGAATCAGTTCAGGAACTAATAGAAAAAATAGTCCTTTCAGAATTCAAAGCACAGGAATCAAAATTTCATGGTTGTGGAAGAGAAGATAAAGATGTTTTTATGCTAGGTAAAGGAAGGCCTTTTGTAATAGAATTAGTTGAACCAAAAAAACGTTCAGTTAATTTAAAAAAACTTGAAAAAGAAATTAATTCAAAAAATAAAGGCAAAATTTCAGTCAGTGGTTTAAAGTTTGTTGAAAAGCAAAGAATTGTTGAAATAAAAAATACTCCTTTCGAAAAAATTTATCGCGCAAAATGTTCTTGTTCTGAAATTTCACAAAAAGAACTTGATTCTTTAATCGATAAAGAAATAAAAATAATTCAACGCACTCCTGTGCGTGTTGAAAAAAGGCGTGCTGATATGGAAAGAGAAAAAACAGCAAAAATAATTAAAGCAAAAATTTTGAATAAAAAAGAATTTTTATTAGAAGTCCTTTCTTCTCATGGTCTTTATATTAAAGAGTTCATTTCTGGGGATGAAAAAAGAACTGAACCGAGCATTTCATCTTTGCTCGGAAAAGAATGTATTTGTTTAGAACTTGATGTTTTGGAGATAGTGCTTCCAGAAAACATTTAAATCTCTTCAATCCCCTGTTCCGCTACAGTTGCGTCTGTAGGGTACGCGTCCACCTCGTTCCGCATAAGGAACTCGATAGGACTAGATATCTTCAATCCCCTGTTCCGTTACTCTATAAATTGCTTCACCATCAGGCAATGAGGGGCTATCAACAAGTTTTGCAACTCTTTTATCTTCTTTGCTTTTTCTCAAGTAAAGCCTTGTTTTGGAGGCATGTGCAACAATATTTCCTCCAACAGGTGCGGTCGGGTCACCAAACATAATATCCGGCCTTTCCATAACCTGATTGGTTACCAGAACCACTACATTTGACATTTCCGCAAGCTTTTGTAAAGTACGCATATGTTTGTTTAGTTTCTGTTGTCTTTCCGCAAGAGTTCCTCTTCCAACAAATTCAGATCTGAATTGTGCCATTAGTGAATCTACTATAACTAATTTAACATTTTTTTCTTTTACCATTTCTGAAGCCTTTTCAGCCAATAACATTTGATGGTCGCTGTTGTATGCTCTTGCCACGAAAATGTTTTTCAGAACTTCTTCAGGATCAAGACCTTGAGCTTCTGCAATTGCAACTATTCTTTCTGGTCTGAAACTGTTTTCAGAATCAATGTAAAGACATGATCCATCCAAACCGCCTCTTTCTTTTGGTAGTTGTACTGTTACTGCTGTCTGAAAACACCATTGTGTTTTTCCAGAAGCAAACTTTCCGTAAATTTCAGTAATACTTTGGGTTTCAATTCCTCCGCCAATGAGATTATCCACTTCTTTACTTCCCATTGTGAGTTTTCCCACAAGCTTTCTTTTTTCCGCGAGGTCTAATGCCGATTCATATCCCATTTCAAGAGCATCTCTAGCGGCTTTGATTGCTTTATCTGCCGTGCCATCTCCTAATCCGGCTATTTCCTTCAATTCTTTTGGTGAAGCAACTGCCATGCTTTCAAGTGTTTTATATCCTGCAGCAATTAGTTTTTCGCTTGCCAAGGGACCTATGCCAGGCAAATCATCGATTGTTTTAATCTTTTTAGTCATTTTGTTTTCCTCCTTAAAACCTGTGCCTTTGGAGGAATCTCCTTTGACTTAGAGTTCCACATGAGCACGGTCTTTTCATTAAGATAAGGTCTTTTGGTTTATAAATACTTTTAGACCACATTGCCGGTGCGACGCGCAAGCCCGCGCGTGTAGAGCGTCCAGCTACGCTAGGACTTGCTTGTGGCTGTATGGTTCCCTCATCTTATTTGGCAGGAAATAGTTCAGTTCTTTTCAGCAAAAATTCGTGCACTCCACCCTAAGTGCAGTTCTACTCCGTCTCTTCCTTCTTTTGTATAAGCTCCTTC
>JANLGZ010000086.1 GCA_024653905.1 archaeon | reverse complement strand
CAAGAGTAATAACTCCTTGCCCGCCTATTCCGCAAATAACAATATCATAACTCATTTTTGCACCCTTATAGAACCAGGTGTCGCTATTTGTGCACAAATACTGCACCCCACGCACATTTCTTTATCAATAGTTTTTCCTTCCCCTTTTGGTTTTATTGCCGCACAAGCCTGTTTTTCCGTACCTATATTCCCTGTAATTTCGAATTTGAGGTCTGTAACTTTTTTTTCCTTAAGTACGCACGGTGCCTTGAAAATGATTACTGCTGTATCTTGGGACAGCACTGCATCTTTTATGTATTCAGTGCTCCTTTTCACATTGTAAGGATTGACTTCCCTGACAAAGCCTATTCCTGTTGCTTTCACAAGTGTCATCAAATCAATTTTTTTTGATTCTTTTCCTTGGGCATTTTTCCCGGTTCCGGGATTAGGCTGCTGACCAGTCATTGCAGTAACAGAATTATCAAGAATGCACACAGTAATGTTTGAATTATTTGCAACCGCATTAATCAAACCATTAATGCCGGAATGCAAAAAAGTAGAATCTCCAATTACTGCTATAATGTGTCCTTTGTATCCCGCCTTATCAAATCCCGAAGCCATTGGAATCGATGCCCCCATGCACATGCAGGTATCCAATGATTGAAACGGTTCATGTGCCGCCAGATTATAACAGCCCCTGTCCCCCACAACCACAAATTCTTTCCCGAGCTGTTTCATTGCTTTTTCCAGTGCTGAATAAAAACCCAAATGAGAACACCCCGCACATAAAGCGGGAGTTCTGGCGGGGATTTCATTATTCTTATTTTTCCCATTTTTAATTTTCTTCCCAAGCGCTTCTGCAATTGCATTTTCAGCCAATTCAACAGTAAGTCCGCCTTCTCTTGGCACATGGTTTGTTGTTGTGCCGAAAATTTTTCCCAAAAAATTCATTTTTGAGGCAATTTCCCTGACTTTTAGTTCCGCAATCGGTTCCAGTTCCTCAACAACCAGAACAGTTTCAGAATTTTTCAGTAACTCTTCAATTTTTTTGCTTGGCATGGGATTTGTGCTCGCAATCTTAAGTACACTTGCATCAATTTTCATTCTTTCAATTGCTTCCATCACATAATTATAAGAAAAACCAGATGCAACAATCCCGAACTTTGATTTCGTAAGAATGAGTTTGTTGAATGCAAGGTTTTCAAATTCCTCTTCTGCAAGAATGATTTTTTTGTTAAGCTCTTTGTGAAGCTTTCTGCTGTTTCTTGGAATGCACACAAACCTTTCAGGTTCTTTTTTAAAAAAAGCCTCCGCCGAATTTTTCCGGATTTTTCCAAGTTCAACAGCATAGCTTGAATGGCAAAGTTTTCCCGTAACCCTGAGCTGTACCGGCAGTTTCATTTTTTCACTGAATTCAAACGCGTATTTCGTCATTTCCAAAGCTTCCTGACCATTGGAGGGTTCAAGGCAGGGTATTTTTGCCGCGATTGCATGGGTTCTGCTGTCAACAGCACTCTGTGAGGATATCAGTTCCGGGTCATCAGCCACAACAAGCACAAGACCCGCATTAACCCCGGTATAATTTATTACATGTAAAAAATCAGCAACGGTATTTTGCCCTAAATTTTTCATACTGCACAAAGCTCTTTTGTTAGCAAAGCTTGCTCCTGCCGCAAGTTCAAAAGCCACAACCTCATTAATGGACCATTCTGCATAAACCCCTGCCTCTTCTGAAACTTTTGCTATTGAACCAAGAATTTCATTTGCAGGCGAACCAGGATAAGATGAGGCTATCGCTACTCCTGATTCAAGAGCTCCCCTTGCTATTGCTTCATTGCCCATCAGAACAATTTTTCCGGATTTCTGTAAAATGTCCGCCAATCAAACACCTTACAATCTTTGATTTGCACTTCTTTTTAACAATAACTAACTGTTTAGATTATTGTTTTTAGTGTGTTGATTGCTTTTTGTGAAAAGTTTCTTACAAGAATGGATGGATGCAATAAGTGGTATGTTGCACTAGTTCCTAATAACGCCAGTGCTTTTGATTGGGCACTAAATGTTCTGTATTGGGAGGTTTTTTTCATTTCAAAATCAAATGTTTTCGTCAATGAAATATCATTTTTTTCCAGTGCAAAGTTCAGTGCTTTTGCAGCTATTGCTCCGCTTATAATTCCAGGCCCAATGCCTTCCCCTGTCAATGGTGCAACAAAACCAGCAGCATCCCCAACACAGACAATCCCGCGGGCATCAGAAATTTTGCCTGCAATTCTTGCAGGAATAAGTGAAGCATTTGTTTCAAAACACCCGCTTTGGTTAAATGAAGAGTAATAATTTTTGATTAAATAATCAATATTTTTGGTGATGCCCTTGTTTTCTGCCAGCAGAACACAAGTGCCTATATTAACATGGTTTTTTTTAGGGAACATCCAGCCGTATCCCGCAGGGCTTGTTTTTTTGTCAAAAACCATTTCAATATTTTCAGGTGTTTGATTTGCACAGAATTTTTTTGTAAGTGCAAGGTAGCAGTTTTTTTTATTAGGGATGAATCCTATTTCAAATTTTTTTCTGAGTTTGCTCGAAACACCGTCCGCAAAAACAATTGTTCTTGTTTTAAATTTTTTTTCCCCGGAATAAACAGCCCAGTTTGTACCAATGCGTTCGATTTTTGTTACGGGCATAGAAGTAAAATAATCGCATTCTGAGGCTGCTTTTTTTGCCATTGTTTGGTCAAAAATCCTGCGGCGCACAGTTAAATAAGCACGCTTATCCTTTTTCACAGCCCCGTTTTCAGTTCGAATAAGCATTCCTTTCAGTTTTTTTTCAATTACTTTCTCAGTTATTCCAAGTGCGCTGAATGTTTCAGGGCCAATTCCTCCAGCACATACATTTGTTTTTCCTGCAAATTCATTCCTTTCAAGCAGTGCAACATTCTTTCCTTTTTCTCCAAGTTTCCATGCTGTTGTTGAACCGCTCGGACCAGCCCCGATTACTACAGTGTCATACATATTACCATTAGGTTTATACTGCAATAAATTT
>JANLGZ010000082.1 GCA_024653905.1 archaeon | reverse complement strand
TCATTTTCAGGAAACTTCTCAATAGAATAACGGAGCATTGTACGGGGCATTTCGCTTTTATGCGATTTAAGGAATTTTACAAGCGCTTCTTTATCACGCTTTCCTGCCTCGCGAAGCATCCAGCCAACTGCTTTGTGAATCAAATCATGCTTATCGGCTAAAAGAATTTTAGAAATTCTAAAAGTATCATTGAAATCGTTATTTTTTATGAAATAATAAGTGGAAACGATTGAAATTCTTCTTTCCCACAAATTTTTGGAATCCGCGAATCTGTAAAGCAAATCCCTCGGCTTGTCAAACAAATATTCGCCTACAATCTTGTGCGAGGAAAGGTCAACAAGATCCCAATTGTTAACATGTTCAATATTTTTCAAATAGAACCCGTAAATTTTTTGCTTTTCAGCTTCATCTGCTTTTCCGAATTTTTCAACCAACACCAACAAAGCACAAAGACGCTCTTCATGAAATTTTGATTTTAAGGAAAAAGAAATTTGCCCTAAATCAAAACCTAAAAATTGTTTAGCGACTTTTCTTGTGTCAGGAACTGTAACTCCAAGAAAAACATCGCCCTCTCCGTATTCTCCTTTTCCGGTTTTGAAAAACCATGCATTTGATTTAGCTCGTTCTTTGGTTGAAACTTTTTTGAGTTCTGAAAGCACGGACATAAAGATAATTCAGAAGCGGGAAATTTATAATTATTTTTTCAGCAGAGTTATTCCGCCAAGCATACCGCCAACCAAAGCAGTTCCAAACTGAACCAAGCCCATAGGAAGCAGGAAAATTTCAGGAACAATTGCTAAATTAACCAAAATCAGAGTAGAAATGAAAAGGAATAATGCTTTAAGCATTGAAGAAATGAAAACTGCTCCAGCATAATTCATTTTGTTTACGATTTTCAGATTTTTGATAAAATAAACATAAATCGCGTTTCCAATCCAGATGAAAGGAACAAGGAAAGCTAAAAATATGCTGAATGAACCGAAAATAAATCCCGAAAGTACTGCAGCGATAGCGGGAAGTAAAATTATTGGTAAAGATTTTTTAAGGGTTAAATGCAAAGCGGAAGAAGCAAGCAATGCATTCACTAAGCTTCCTACTATGAGCTGGTTTGGAAAATTGGTCGAATGCCCGAAAATAAAAGGAATAAAAAAAACAGCAAAACCAAAAACAAGCAAACCCAGATTTTCAGATTTTATAATATTTTTGAATCTGGTTTCTGAAGCAGAAGTGTATGCAAAATCTAATTTCATGTAAAACAAAGGGTTTCCAAAATTATAAATATTACTACTTCTATAATCCTTCAATGGGAACAATAGAAGATGTAAATAAAGCACTGGATGAAAACAAGATTCAAGTGGTGGCACAGGTTGCTCCTGCATTGAGGGTTTCAATAGGAGAAGAATTTGGCTACAAACCAGGCACGGTTCTTACAAAACAGTTTGTGGGGGCATTAAAACAAGCCGGTTTTGATAAGGTATTTGATACTTCAACATCCGCAGATGTTGTTACAGTAGAAGAGGGAACGGAGTTTTTGAAAAGAGTTGAAACAGGTGAGTGTTTGCCTCTTTTTACTTCCTGCTGTCCTGCATCGGTGTTATTTATTGAAAGACAATTCCCACAATACGTGAATCATTTTTGTACGGTAAAATCACCCCAGCAAACAATGGGTGCACTGATTAAAACGTATTATGCAGAAAAAATGAATCTTAAACAGAAAGATCTTTTTGTTGTATCGGTTATGCCCTGTGTTGTGAAAAAACTTGAAGCAAAAAGACCGGAAATGGAATTCAACAATATTCCACACGTGGATGCAGTTCTGACAACAAAGGAAATTGCTCAATTGTTGAAAGGAAGAGGAATTGAACTCGGAAAAGTAAAGGAAGAGAATTTTGATAATCTTTTAGGAGATGCT
>JANLGZ010000015.1 GCA_024653905.1 archaeon | reverse complement strand
AAATCAATAGAATCCATAGTTGAATGTTTATACAAAAATAATAATAATATTGCTGTTTTTTTGTAAAATTGTACTATTTTTTCATAGGAACTTTATAATATCTGCATAATAGTTAATGATTATGGAAAAAATCTGTCTTTTGGATTTAGAGGGCACTCTTATTGATAATGAATTTTTTGTTGAAATGGCTTCTCTTAATGGTTCAAAAGACGAAGTTCAATTGCTTACTGAAAAGGCAATGTCAGGAGCTATAAGTTTTGACGATGCAATGCAAAAAAGAGCCGAACTTGTAAGGGGTTTGGATCTGAAAAAAGTACGTGAACTTATCAAGAACACCAGGCTGAAGACTGGGGCTGATGAGTTGATATCAACGCTCACTGCTTTGGGGTATAAAATAAATATTGTGACTGGCGGATTTTCATTGTTTGCTGATGAAATTGCAAAAAAAATCGGCATTGAAAAAGTTTATGCGAACAATCTTGTTTTTAACAAAAATATGCTCATGTCAGTAACCAATACTGTGAAAAAGAACGAGATTGCAAAAACCTTTTCAGATTCAGGGCATACTGTAATTTCAATCGGCGATGGCGCTAATGATTTTGGGATGTTCAAGTATTCTTCCGCGTCCTTTTTGGTTGGAGCAAGGGAAGATATTGCAAAAAATGCGGATTTTCATTTTAATAATCTTGAAGAAATAGCAACGGCAATAAAAAAACCCTTTTTTCTGGTTTCGAATGAGGTAAAAATGCCGGAAGTTGAGGCAAACATACTGAGGTTTTCCAATGATGAGGAACTTGAGGCAAAAATTTCCCTTGCAAGTGTTTTAATAGTAAGGAGCCAGAATATAGGTGCAAAATTAATTGATAAAGCACCCAACCTAAAACTTATTATACGGCAAGGAATAGGAATTGACAACATTGATTCATTGTATGCAAACGAAAAGAGCATTGCTGTTGTTAACACACCTTTATCAGCGCCTTCAGTAACTGAACTTACTTTGGGTTTTATGATTATGGCTTCCCGTGATTTGCCTGCAAGGACGAATGAAATGAACAACAATATATGGAAGGGAAGAGAAAATGTTGTTGGAAATGAATTGTTTGGAAAAACTCTTGGCATAATCGGTCTGGGTCGTATTGGAACGCAGGTTGCAAGAGTGGCACATGCGCTGGGCATGAAAGTAATTTATTATGACCCTTATGTTGAGGAAACAATGTTTGAGAAAAAATTCTTCCTTGCAAATCTTTTACCAAAAGCCGATCTGATTTCTTTGCATGTGCCACTTAATGCTGAAACGCATGAAATGATTAATCTTGATAACATTGGGTTGATAAAAAAAGATGCAATTCTGATAAACACCTGCAGGGGTTCAGTTATACAATTTGATGCGCTGAAAAAAGCAATTGAAAACAATCTCATTAAATACGCATGCCTTGATGTGCATTATCAAGAGCCCCCTGAATATGGTTTGTTGCTTAAAACAGGAAAACTTATCCTGACCCCTCATATTGGCGGCAGTACTGTTGAGGCAAGGCAAAGAATGGAACAAAGAGTCGGGGATATTTTACTGCAAAATGGTTTCGGGTGAAATGCAATGCTTCTCACTCCAGGTCCTGTTGAAGTGCCATGTTCAATAATGGCTTTTGATGGTTCGCTTGTTCATCATCGCAGTAAAGCATTTTCGGATTTTTACGCTTCGGTTATAACCCGCCTGGAAAAACTTTCAGGGGCGGATAATGCTGTTGTTTTAACCGGTTCCGGCACGCTTGCAAATGAGGCAATGTTAAGTTCACTTGATCTTGGAAATGTTCTGGTAGTTTCAAATGGTGTTTTTGGAAAACGTCTTGAAAAAATAGCGTCAATTTACAATCCTACTGATTTGCTTGAATTTGATGATGGTATTGGAATTAATTTTGAAAGAATAAAATCCAAAACCGAGCTTGAGAATTATGACTGCATTGCAATTGTTGAAAATGAAACTTCAACATCTGTCAAAAATGATGTGTCAAGCATTGCAAGGAATTTTTCGGGAAAAGTTATTGCTGATTCTGTTTCTACATGGCCGGTTTCTGAAATCCGCGCAAATGAAGTGCCGATGTTTACTGCAGCTGTACAAAAAGCAATCGGGATAATGCCTGGCTTATCAATTGTTTTTTTGAATGATGAAATGGCCGAAAAAATAATGCTGAATCCAAATGAAAAAAATTATTATGCAAACCTGAAAAACTACCTAAACATTTACAAGGAAAAAAAACAAACTCCTTTTACTCCTGCCATAACTCTATTACAGGCTCTTGGCAAATCCCTTGATACGATTAATGAAATAGGTGCAAGAAATTTTTCCGAACACCACAGGATTGTTTCTCAAAAGGTTAGGTCAAAACTTGCTGAAATGGGTTTTGAGCTTATGGCTGAGAATGGCTTTTACTCCGATACGGTTACTGGTTTTGTGTGCAAAAATACTGCACAAAAAGATCATATAAAATCAGGTTTGGAGAAAATCGGCTTTTCCATTGCAGGGGGAAAAGGAAAGTTTTCTGAAATTGGTTTGAGAATCGGTACAATGGGTTTTTTTGATGAGGAAAAAATCTTTGAGTGCCTTGAAAAAATCGAATTACTAAACAACAATTTTTCGGTTTTGCGTGCATGACATTCAAAAATTTGGCAAACCAGTAATTAGGAAAACCCCTAATGGAAACAGCACCTTTTTATCTAGGGGTAAACATCATTTTATTATGAAAAATACATTGTTTGCACTTTTATTTATTGGACTTGCTTTAGGCGGCTGCACTAGTCCGAATCCAGAAAATCCAAATCCTGTAAATCCAATTGTTGATGATTCAGGTTACACTTCCCAATCAGTAAAAGAGTTTGCTCAGGGAACAAATGATTTTGCATTTGCGTTTTACAGAGAAATAAATGAAGATGGAAAAAATGTTTTCATTTCCCCTTGGTCGATTTCTTCTGCGCTTGGCATGACACAGGAAGGGGCAAGAGGAAATACTGCTATTGAAATGCAACAAACACTTAATCTTTCGGCAAATGATTCCCAAAGAAGAAGTTCCTTTGCATATTTGTTCAATTTTATAAATTCTCCTAATGACGCGTATACTATGAGTACCGCAAATGCGATTTGGGCAAATAATGATTTTCAGATTATTGAAAATTTTGTTGATGTTGTGAAAAATTATTATGGTGCTGAAGCCCGCGAGCTGGATTTTGCCCAGTCAGAACAATCAACAAACACAATCAACAAATGGGTTGAAGATAACACAAATGGAAAAATAAAGGACATAATTCCACAGGGGGTATTGTCAGATATGACGAGACTTGTGCTCACTAACGCT
Source organism: archaeon (assembly GCA_024653905.1). Taxonomy (GTDB): domain Archaea; phylum Iainarchaeota; class Iainarchaeia; order Iainarchaeales; family Iainarchaeaceae; genus UBA493. The sequence continues at coordinate 1,129 of JANLGZ010000015.1, read as the reverse complement.
GTTTATTTTAAGGGAACCTGGCAGATTCAGTTTAATCCTGATGACACAATGCCAGAGGAATTCAGAACCCCGAATGGAACTGTGATGGCGGACATGATGAGAATAATCAAAAATGATGACGGTTTCAATTATACAGAGGATGACTTGGCACAGGTTTTGGAGCTTCCTTACAAAGGAGATAAGCTTTCAATGATTATATTGCTTCCGAAAAATGATTCCCTTTCTAATATGGAAGCATCTCTTGATGCCCAAAAAATCGAGTCTTACAGAAATTCTCTGAGAAAAACAGAGCTCCCAATTTTTATTCCTAAGTTTAAGTTCGAGGCCAAGTATTTCCTTAACCAAAATCTTTCCAATCTGGGTATGAAAGATGCTTTCGTTCCGGAAATTGCTGATTTTTCAGGGATTTCAGATGAGAGTCTATACATAAGCGATGTCATCCACCAGTCCTTTATTGAGGTTAATGAGGAAGGTACTGAAGCAGCTGCAGCAACCGTGGTTGTTGTTGCGGCAACTTCAATAGGCCCCGAAAATCCATTCGAGTTCAAGGCAGACCACCCATTCATGTTCGCAATCATTGACAACGAAACAGGTTTGATTGTTTTCTTGGGTAAAGTTGTTGACCCGACAGAATGATTCGTGAAAAAAGGAATTTTTCCCAAACGCTGACTAATTTATACTTGAAAATCGTTATTTTTATTATGGAAATTGTAAGAGTTAAGAAAGAACATGTTGATGCTATTGCTGGGCTTTTGAAAAAGGAATTCCTTAAACCCCCCTATAATGAAACCTGGATTTTAGAAAGGTTAATTGATAGAGTAAATGAGGTTTTTGATGATCATGGAAAATTCTGTTTTGTTGCTTTGGAAAAAAGCAAAGTTATTGGTGTTGTTCTTGCTAGTACTATTGTTTTTCGTGAAGGCACGCGTTGTTTTGTGGAGGAATTTGTTGTTGATTCAGAAAAGCAGGATATGGGTTTTGGTGCAAAACTTCTTGAGAGGCTTGAGGAAGAATGCAGGAAAAACAAAATCAAAACTCTTTGGGTTACTGCTAATCAAAAATCAAGTGCTAAAGGTTTTTACACAAAAAGCGGTTTTGTTCTTTCTGATTATAGATTAATGGAAAAAAA
>JANLGZ010000080.1 GCA_024653905.1 archaeon | reverse complement strand
CCAGATGTGGAAAGGTGCTTGACCCCCATAATCTCAAAGTCGATTCCGGAATCTCGTTTAACCTGCCTGATTCATACAAAGAAAGTCCGTTCTTTTTTGCAAAATAATGAAGAAAACTACGATTAATACTTTGAATTTTCTTCTTTGAAAAAGTTTTATAAAGTGAATATGAAAACCCCAGGAAGGTCGGGGCGGATAATCCATTCACCTCCTTTAAAAGCATTGAAAATGAATCAAAATTAACCGGTTTTGAGCTTTCCCACCTAATGTTTTGAAGAATTGAGTCCAAATGAATCAGCCCACCCCTAATACTTCTTGTTTCATATGCATTACTATCTTTCGAAGGGGAGGACATTGCCGGTGCCGTCACATTGCCACCCCCAAAAGCAAGCCAGTCCAAAATGGAACCAAAAACTCCAAAATTATCTTTGCATCGTCATCCAACCCATAAAGCAAAAAAACGAACACCGAAGCAACGGAAAATGCCGCCAACAAAAAAATTGCTTGGAGATTCATTCGAATCCCCTCGCATGCGCCAGAATCCACAATTCCCTGTCTGTGGGCTCTTCATTCTTAAGAGCCTGAAAAATTTCTTCGATTTTTGGATTTTGAATTTCAACCATTTGACCACCTCCACAAAATGATTGATTTTTTTCGTGGACGGCCCGCTGCTTTTGGAGGCATTAAACCCTAGCGGAGCACCCAAATGCGGAGCTAGGTTTAAGCCGAGAAAAGCAGAGTCCTAAGAAAAAAATCACTTGTGGAGGCGAGTTGAAATAAACCAAAACCACTCAGAAAAAAAGAAACCAGTAGGCATTTTTGAATAAATGTAAATGACTAAAATATCAAACTTCATCAGATTGTAATGGCAAAGAGTTCCAGTATTCTAATCCTTCATCCCCGGTAGAACAAGGACCTGCCCCCAAGCCATATGGGTCTGAATGCACTCCGAAAAATACGCAAATTTCATTATAGCACCCAATAGCCCCACTCTTGTGACCTGAATACAGGAGATTATACCTGTGCCCTCTGCTATCTAACCACCCATCCGCTGCCTCAAAGCAATCGCCAGCTACACTGCCTTTTGAATAGTAGGACATTCCCCCCGCATTTTCGGCTAAAATTTCGCGATTAGAAAATCCGTATTCTGTCTTGAAGTCCTTCGCACAAGTACCTTCAGGAGTAACATGGTCAAAATAATCTCTTTCCCACATATCTTTTGACCTAGCAACAGCTAACTTATATGCTCTAACATCCCACTCCATAGGACTTCTGTTATTTTCAACACGGATTTCATTTATGTAATCAAAAGCTAATTTACACTCAACCTCTCTTTCAGGAGTGAATATTTCTTCAGTAAATTCCTCTATTTGGAAATCGTCTGAAGGCAAATTTTCTACAAAATCATTAGCCTTTTTTTCAATTTCAGGAGTCACTTCATCTGAGAATGATTTTGCTGATTCAGTAAAGTTTGTTAACTGGTTCTGAAACAATAATTCGGAATTTTCATTAGGACTTATTGCTGTGAACGAATATGACCCCACAATCCAAATTCCAAAAATTATTGCCAAAAACATTAGTGGTTGCTTGAATGCAAATTCAACTATAATGTAAATCAATGCAATTAGCAAAAAAATGAAATCAATGACTTTTCTAAAACCTTGGCGAAGGAAAAACAATGCATCCTCTAACTGCCCTTTCCATTGAGGGGGGTGAGTAATAGGTTCTGCCAAAACGGTTTCAGAAACAGCTTCTTCTGTTTTCTGTTCAATTCCTTCAAACATTTCAGTAGCTGGCTTGAATTTTCCCCTTTTTGAATTCTTACTGAATCGTTTTTTAGGAGGATTATATCTCTGTGATTCGACATAAGGTCCCTTATGATGGCTTGAAATATAGTCTGCATCAACAGACATTATGCCTGCTTGCCCTTCACTTCTAGCTTGTTTTACAGTTTGTTTGAACTCTTTTAAACCATAACAATTGTGAGATTCAGGCAGCCGATGGGCTTTACAAAAACTTCCGCCGCAAAATTTACACTTCCAAGGAAAAGGGTCAAAATCCCTGCCACACTCAGCACAACCCATTCATTCACCTAAAGAAAATACTTAAATAACCTTTAAACAGGTAATTATTCATGGGATTTTTGGACTTCTTATTTAAGCGCGACAAAAAGGGCGTGTTCGAATCAAACATGTCCTACAAAAAAAGGAAAGACCCAATCAAAAACAAGAACTGGGATTAATTATCTTCAGCATATTGAATAAAATGATAAAATTGTTTGCCTAACTCCGATGGCCAATAAACTGGATTTAATGAAAATCTAGCTCCTGATTCACGAGAAAATAGTCCCGCAGAAGCTAAATCAATTTCATATACTTCCCAGTGTTTAGAAATTTTAGGTAATTCTGTTTGTTTTTTCTTTTGTGATTCTGAATTGTTTTTAGGTGCATTAAGCAGATTATTTTTGAAATACCAGTCCAGTATTTGAAAATGCTCTAAAGTTAGATTATCAAGCTTATTTAGCATATACTCTTTGGAAAAATCAACTCTTGAGTTTGTTTTCTTTAATGCTGAATTTAAAATAAAATTTCTGAATAAAAGAATTTTCTCTTGTTGAGCTTCAAACCGGATTTTTTCAAAAGTTCTTTTTATAAGAACATAAAATTCATCGCTTTCTAAATAACTTTCGTCTAATTTGTTTTTATCAATTTTTTCTAGCTGGACTGCAAGCAAATAGATAAAATAAGCTAACTGTTTTTTCTCTTTCTTGTCTTTATTTGCAAATAATATTTTTTCTAAAGCTCCTCCAACATAAGGAATTATTTGCAAAACAATTCGGAATCCTGTTTCGGCATCCCATCCTGAAGGTATTTCTTGGACTTCTTTAGCTAAATTTTGAAAATTAATCGGAACTAAATCATTTTCACTCATGCTATTACACTATGTTTTTTCTTTCCTTTATTATAACCCAGGCAATTGAAATCAAAAATAAGGCGAATAATATCCAAATGAGCCATTGTAATTGTTCTGGCAGATACTTGTTAAATTCAGCCGACAAAACATATCCGACCACAATCATAAACCCTAGCCAAATCACAAGTTTGAACACCCCAAATATTTTTGTAAGGGCAGGGTCTGTATGTGCTGGCGGCATTACTGGCTCTTCAATCTTTGGCGCATTTGCAAGATAAATAACAGCAATTGATACCGCAAATCCGAAAAGTCCAAGCAAGGCAACTATATCAGAATATTGGTGCGATGTTAACATCCCAATTAAAATCAGGATGATGCTTGCTCCTAATAAGAAGACTGATGTTCTATTGGTCTTCATAACAATATCGATTTTTGGAAAAATTTTTTCTACCCACTCAATAATTTTCCAAATCATAGGCTATTTTTCCTACATAACGATTTTAAACGCTTTTAACACCGTAAATCTCCAGTTCCAAGTACAACAACATTCTATTTCCATCTCCCTTCAAGAGCAACAAATATATTCTCAGAACCTGTTGAAGGGAGATGCTTTTAGAAAGTTGTTTGAAACACAAAAAGAAACATTATTATTTATTTTTCAGTAAAATTCCATTAAATGAACAAGTTAATCCTAATTTGTGGACTACTGATTATTTTTCTAAGCGGATGCCAAAGCCCAGAGGAAAGAATACTACAAGAAGGGCTGCAAAGGATGAATTCTAATTTGGAAAGGATGGAAGCTGAAGAAGCCATTAAAGAAAAACATAATCTTGACTGTGTAGCTCAAAAATGTCAATCAATTTGTGGATTTTCAGATAACCCAAATTCCAGAACAAAAGAAAGCATAAATTGTGTATCCTACTGTTTCTCCCCGCTTGATACTACTAACCCGGAAATTTGGGAAGCTTGCCAGAAGCCTGAAACTAAATTTAATTCAGATGCTAGTCGCCCTTTAACTGAAGAGGAAATTCAACAAAGTCGTGCTAATAATCGGTGCATGATTCAAGGATTTGAAAGAGATACTACCTGCACAGGAACAATCAATTATAACGAGATAGAATATCAATGCTCAGGAAAGTTTCCTGATTGTATAGCTACAGCAACATAACCCAGTTCTATTTCCGTCTCCTTCAACACCAACAAATATATTCTTTGTTTGCATTCAATCAACCATCTCAAGATGGCTTCTTAAGGCGTCGTGGATTTTTTTGTTTGAAGCGCAAAAATGGATTGAATCAACGCGCGCAAAATTGCCGTTTATGTCCGTGACAATTCCGCCCGCCTCGCGCACAATCAGCATTCCCGCGGCAACATCCCAAGGGCTCAAATGGTACTCGAAAAAACCGTCCATAACACCTTGCGCAACCGAACAAAAATCAAGCGCAGCCGCCCCGAACCTGCGCAGGCCCTGGCAATTGCCACGAAGCGAAGCAACCGCATTCACGGCCTTTCTCCCCAATTCATCATTCGCATAAGGAAAGCCCGTGACAATGACCGAATCAATCAATTCCTCGGTTTGCGAGACGGAAATTTTTTTCCCATTGAAGAATGCACCCCTTCCCTTCATTGCGGTGTAGAGCTTTTTTTGCACGGGATTGTAAACCGCGCCGCAAACCATTTCCCCATCCTTTTGAAACGCAACCGAGTGGCAGAACTGGTCGATTCCGTGCGCAAAATTCGTGGT
>JANLGZ010000067.1 GCA_024653905.1 archaeon | reverse complement strand
CTCTAAGGTTTCCTCCTGTTCCTTCAATCACAAAATCTTTTCCATCAAACTCAATTTTTGCCCCAAATGCATTCAGTGCTTTTGCAGCATACTGCTGATCCTCAGCATTCAAAGCATTTTTCAAAACACTTCTTCCTTCTGCAAGAGAAGCAATGAACAATGTCCTCAAAGTATGTGCCTTTGAAGGAGGTGCCTGAAAAACCGCGTTCAATTTTTTAACGGTTTTAATTTCTTTCATTTTGTTGCCTCTTTCATTTTCTTCAAAAAGTTTTCCAACTCCAAAAGCATTTTTTCCACATCTTTGAGATTATTTTCAATAATAGTTTCAACTGCAGAACCAATAATTGCTCCATCAGCCCCGCCATTAATAATTTTTTTCACATGCTCCGGCTTCGAAATTCCGAAACCAACACACACAGGAACCTTTGAATTCTTTTTAATTAATTTAACAAGTGTTACAGTTGAATCCTCTATGCTTTTTCTTTCACCAGTAACCCCGAGAACTCCAACAGTGTAAATAAATCCTTTTGCTTTGGACGCGATTTTTTTTATCCTATTTCCTTTGGTTGTCGGGGCTATAATAAAAATCTGTTCCAAACCAATTTTTTCACACGCTTTTTGCATCTCTCCAGATTCTTCTATTGGCATATCTGCAACAAGAAGTCCATCAACCCCCGCACTCTTTGCTTTCTTTAGAAAATTTTCAACACCATTTGAGTAAACCAAATTGTAATACAAAAGCAATCCAACCGGAATATTCGCGTGTTTTTTTCTTATATACTTAATCAGCTCAAAGCACTTTTCAGGCGTAATTCCTGATTTTAAAGACCTCTCATCGGCAGCCTGAATCCTTTTCCCGTCAGCAATAGGATCGCTGAACGGAAAACCCAGTTCAAGAATATCCGCATTTTCAGCCATCTTTTCAAGAATCTTTTTAGAAGTTTCAAAATCAGGATCCCCAAGAACAACAAAAGGAATAAATGCTCCTTCTTTTTTCTTCTCCAGTTCCGCAAAGGTTTTTTCATAACGGCTCATATTGTTCCCTCAGAGTTTGTGCTTCTCGGTTTGAATATTGTGCGAACATGATCAGCTAATCTTTTTGTCAATGGCTTTTTCTCTGAAAACAGTTTCCTTATATTCTTTGGAGCAGAATAGTTGCTTTTCAAATCATTATCAATGTTAACTGCTTTCCGTAAACTAATAGATCCATCAGGATTAACTGTAACTTTGTAAAAAAGCCCAGTGTCAGGAATGTATGCTGCGGACCCGCCATAATAATTTTGCCCCCAGTTCATTCGCCTATAGCTAAACTTCGTGCCTTCCAGTACCAACCCCTTGAGAAAAACCCTGCACTTTCTTCCATCAAGGAGTAGATGTGTGCTCACTAAAGTATTGTCAGCATAAGCTTGTTTGAAACGAGGAACTGTTTCATTACATAATCTATTGTCACCTGTAGTTTGTATTTTTATTGGCAATTCGTGTGCCGGTTGTGCTTCTGCAAGAACAGGGGCGTGTGATGTGCGTAATTTTTTTTTGAAAAACTGCCTCATATCCTGACCCCCATTGCTTTTGAAACAGTTTCCAAATCCTTATCGCCTCTTCCGGAAAGATTAATCAGAACAATATCATTCTTGTTGCATTTTTTTGCGTACTTCAAAGCATAAGCAACCGCGTGTGCTGATTCCAAAGCAGGAATGATTCCTTCCTTTTCTGAAAGAATCTTGAATGCGTCCAAAGCTTCCTTATCAGTTGCATAAGAATAACTTGCTCTTTTCATATCTCTAAGCATAGAATGTTCCGGTCCAACAGAAGAATAATCCAACCCAGCAGAAATCGAATGAGTATTGTAAATCTGTCCAGCCTTATCCTGCAGAACATAACTCAAGGTTCCATGCAAAACTCCTTTTCTTCCGAGTTTTTTATCCGCAAATCTAGCCGCGTGCTTTCCTCCTTTAATTCCTAAACCGCCAGCTTCAACTCCAATGAGTTCAACATTTTTATCCTTAATAAAACCCTTGAAAATTCCTATTGCATTAGAACCCCCGCCAACGCACGCAATAACCGCTTTGGGTAATTTTTTTTCTTTTGCAAGAATCTGTTTTCTCGCTTCTTTACCAATAATAGACTGAAAGTAAGCAACCATTTCTGGATAAGGATGCGGTCCTAAAACAGAACCAAGCAAATAATGCGTGGTCTCCACATTTGCAGTCCAATCCCGAAGTGCTTCATTGATTGCATCTTTAAGTGTTCGCGAACCACTCGAAACAGGAACAACCTCTGCCCCTGCAAGTTTCATTCTGAAAACATTAGGCTTCTGCCTTTCAATATCAATTTCACCCATATATACGTGACACTCTAATCCTAACATCGCACAGGCAATTGCTGTTGCAACTCCATGCTGTCCGGCTCCAGTTTCAGCAATGATTCTTTTTTTACCCATCTTCTTTGCCAAAAGTGCCTGACCCATAGCATTGTTTATTTTGTGTGCACCAGTATGAGCCAAGTCTTCTCTTTTCAAATAAATTTTACACCCATATTTTTTGCTCAAAGTCGGAGCAAAAGTAATAGCAGTTGGTCTCCCAACAAAATCTTTCAATAAAATGTTCAGTTCAGAATTGAATTTTTTATTTTTCTTATACTTATAAAATGCATTTTCAAGTTCGTTCACCGCAGGCATTAATGTTTCCGGCACAAACTGTCCCCCATACTCTCCAAAACGACCTTTCATTTTTCCACACCTCTTACATTGGATATAAAGGATTTCATTTTAGAAAAGCTTTTCCTTCCGGCCTCTTTTTCAATACCAGAGCAAACATCAACCATCAGAGGATTGAATTCCAGTATAATTCCTGCAACGTTCTTCGGATTCAAACCCCCAGAAAACACTAAATTCTGGCTGATTTTAGTTTTATTCACAAGCTTCGGGTTTATTGGTTTTCCAGTGCCTCCGAATTCACCTTTTACAAAAGAATCAACCATAATCATTTCACAATCAAAATTCTTTGCAACAGAAACACTTTTCTTATCCTTAATATGAACCGCTTTAATTATAGGAAAACTGAAACCTTTCACATAACTTGGTTTTTCAGTTCCTGAAAACTGAACAATATCCAAACCAGCCTGCTTCACAATACTATTGACTTTGGTTTTTGTTTCATTCACAAAAACTCCTGCAACCAAAACCTTTCCTCTTACTGAGTTTGCAATTTCTCCTGCCTGCTTTACACTCACAAACCTTGGGCTTTTTTTGTAAAAGTTTAATCCAATAACATCCGCGCCAAGCCTCACAGCATTTTGTGCATCTTTTTTGTTTGTAATACCGCAAACCTTCACAAGCGTTTTTCCTGTTAACTCACGAAGCTTTACTTTTGGTACAGGGTAACTCATTATTCCTGTGCCCACAAGAACTGCATCAACTTTTCCTTTCAAAGATTCAATCTGCTTTTGTGAATCAATCGCTGACTCAGAAACAATAATGAGTTCTTTTCTTTTTTTTGCAGAAATTCCTTTGAGAAGTTTTTCAGTGTGCAAAAAATTCTCTTTCAAAGTATTAAGATTTCTATTATTAATTCCGATTAATTTTGAACCAGAAGCAATTGCCTTTTTCAATCCAAAAGCAGAATCAGCTTCTACTAAAGCATCCATTCCTAAACTCCCTGTAATTTTCACAAGTTCTTTTAATTTCTTTTCCGAAACAAAACCAGCAATCAAAAGAACCGCATCAGCCCCATAAGCTCTTGCTTCATAAACCTGATATTCATCTAGAATGAAATCCTTTCTCAGAATAGGTTTTTTGGTGTATCTCCTAGCCTGTTTTAGAAAATCAAGTTTTCCCGAAAAATATTTTTCTTCAGTAAGAATTGAAATGCAGTCCGCATATTCATTGTAAAGCGAAATGAATTCTTTCAGTGAAGCTTTTTGGTTTATTTTTCCTCTGGAAGGAGAACTCTTTTTGAATTCCGCAATAAGCGAAACTTTATTTTTTCCTTTGATTGTTTTTCTGAATGAATGATTTGCCTTTGTTATTCCTTTCTTTAACTTTTCCAAAGGAAATTTCTTTTTTCTCTGCTCAATCTCCTTGAGCTTTACTTTCTTAACCTTTTCAAGAAATTTCATTTGTTGCTCGCCTCAATAAGTAAATTCAATTTCTCCAAAGCTTTTCCGGAATCAATGCTCTCTTTTGCTTTTTCAATTCCTTCATCAATGCTTTTTGCTTTCCCATTTGCAAAAATAGCAATTCCCGCATTCAAAAGAACCGTGTCTCTTTTGGCACCCTGTTCCTCTCCTTTCAAAATTTTCTTTATAATTTCTGATGATTCCTCCGCATTTTCAACCGCAAGGTCTTTTTCCTTACAAACCTCGAATCCGAATTGTTCTGGAGTAATCTCAGTTTTTTTAACCTTTTTGTCAAGTACCTCAAAAACAGTTGTTTTACCAGTTAAAGTGGCTTCATCAAAACCAGAACCATGAACAACCATTGCATGTTTTGTATTCAGTCCAGCCAATACAAAAGCCAGTTTTTCAGCAAGTTCCTCGCTATAAACTCCTAAAAGATAAGTATTAGCATTTGCAGGATTTGTTATTGGGCCTAAAATATTGAATATGGTTCTTTTTCCGATTTCCTTTCTTGGAGCAATAGCATACTTCGTTGCAGGATGATGTTTAGGTGCGAACATAAAAATCAAACCTATTTTGGAAAGGATTTCAGAATTTCGTTCAGCACTGGTTTCAATATTAACCCCCAATGCTTCCAGTACATCAGCGGCTCCGCTTTTGCTTGAAACACTTCTGTTTCCGTGCTTTGCTACAATACATCCTGCTCCTGCAGCAACAATCGCGCTTGTTGTTGAAACATTAAAAGAACTCTTCCCATCTCCGCCAGTTCCTACAACATCCAACACATCAGCATTTCCTGAGTAAGTAACTTTAGCAACAACACTCCTCATTGATTCGCAAGCGCCCTGAATTTCCTTTATACTTTCGCCTTTCTCATTCAATGCAAGTAAAAATTTCACAATCTGTTCATGAGTTGTTTTGCCGTTCATTATTTCATCAAAAACTTGTTTTGATTCTTCCCGTGTCAAATCATTTTTTTCAGAAATTTTTTCAGTAGCTTCCACAATCATTTTCTTGCACCTTCTGATTTCACCATTTTCAAAACATTCTCAATAATTTTTCCGCCTTCAGGTGTAAGAATGCTTTCGGGATGAAATTGCACGCCTTCAACAAAAAATTCCCTGTGCCTTACTCCCATTACAACTCCTGATTCGCTTTTTGCAGTAACCTCAATTTCTTTCGGAATTCTTGTGCCCGCAAGAGAATGATAACGCCCTGCAGTAAAAGGATTGCTCAGTCCTTTGAAAATGCCTTGATTATTGTGATTAATTAAAGATGGTTTTCCGTGAATTGTTTCAAACGCTCTTGAAACCTTTCCCCCAAATGCTTCTACAATTGCCTGTTCGCCAAGACAAACCCCAAAAACAGGAATTTTTCCCGCATACTCTCTTATGATTGGAATGCTAATGCCTGCATTTTTCGGGTTTGAAGGCCCAGGAGAAACAACAATCAAATCAGGCTTCAGTTTTGATGCTATTTTTCTGATTTCTTTCATCGGAACATCATTCCTGTAAACTTCAACTTTGCATTTTCTTTTCTCAAACTCGTCAACAAGATTATAAGTAAAAGAATCAAAATTATCAATCAAAAGAATTTTCATTTTTTCATCTCCGCAATTTCAATTGCTTTCAAAGCAGCCCTTGCTTTCTTTTCAGTTTCTAAAAATTCCTTTTCAGGTTTTGAATCAAAAATAATCCCGGCGCCTGCTCTTACGTAAGCTTTTCCTTTCTGTAAACTCATACTTCTTATTACAATTGCGGAATCGAAATCCCCTGACGGAGTTAGGTAACCGATGCTTCCTCCATAAAAGCCTCTTCTTGTTTTTTCTTTTTTTCTGATAAGTTTCATTGCCTCCACTTTAGGAGCGCCCGTTAAAGTGCCCATATTCATAGATGCCAGATACGCGTGTAATGCATCAAATTCTGGCTTTAAAATCCCTGAAACATAACTCACAAGATGCTGTACGTGAGAATACTTTTCAACAGTATAAGGTCTCTCACAAACCCTGGTTCCCGCTACTGAAACCTTAGCCACATCATTCCGTGCTAAATCAATCAGCATTGTATGCTCAGCTACTTCCTTTTTATCATTTCTCAACTGGTTGGCATATTTTTCATCAAGTTCCTTGTCAATTTTGCCGTTCTTTTTCCCCCTTGGAACAGTTCCTGCAATTGGCCTGATGTGAATCCTCTTTGTTTTATCCCCGTCAACTTTGATAAAAGTTTCAGGACTCGAACCAAGTAAAATTCCTGTACTGTTGCTGAAGTAAAACATGTAAGGGCTTGGGTTTAGTTTTCTTAAAGAATCATAAATATCCAAAGGTTCGGCAGAATAGGTGGAAATTATTGTTCTTGATGGAACCACCTGAAAAACATCCCCTTTAAGGACGTGTTTTTTCAGCGAAGAAACAATTCTCACAAACTCTTTTTTTGAAGTGTCCGTTTTCACTACGGGTTTCTTTCCTGTAGGTTTTTTTCCAATCGGGATTTTTGAATTCAGTGCATTTTTATAATTTTCAATAATTTTTTCGCATCTTTTCAGTTCTTTTGCCTTATCTTTTTTTCCGAAAATCAATGCGTTTGCAATAAAAGTAATCTGCTTTTTTTTATGATCAATCAAAAATAAATTATCATAAAAATTCATTTCATAATCCGGCTCTTTCAAAACATCCTTTTTGTTCTTTGGGAGCTTTTCAAACTGATCAATAAAATCATATGCAATCGCACCCATCAAACCTCCATAAACTTCAAACGGTTGGTAAGCAGGTTTTAATTTGAATACAATTGCTCTCAGAACATCTGCATGAGTTTTTTGCCTTAATCTTTCCTCTTCGCTCAGGATTTTTTTCCCTATTTCAAGTGTTCCGGAAATTTTGCTTTCACTAACTTTTAACGAATCACAAAAACCCAAATCTTTTTTTATTTCTTTCAAAAAACGTTTCCCCAAATCATTAAGTGCGGTAATTTCAAAATTTTTCCCTCTTCCTTTTACTTTCAAACAAGGATTAGCCGAACCAATGCTTTTTTCCCCGTACTTTGTGATAATGTCCGCACTCTCCAAAAGAATTGAATTCTTTTTTCTTCCATAATCGCTGATTTTTTCAAAATATTCCTCAGCATTGCTTATGCTATCCACTGTTTCGTAAATTGGTACAATGCTACCTTTATTTGCTTTTTTAAGTTCGTTTAATCCTTTCATGCTTTCACACTTCTTG
>JANLGZ010000066.1 GCA_024653905.1 archaeon | reverse complement strand
TTCATTCTTACCGCACAAAAATAATGCACGCATTTTAGGACAAACTAATTTTAAGGATTAAAACATTTATTTTACATGCAAAAGAAAAGACCATTTAATGTTTTTGAATTCGGATCAGGAACAACTCCAAGGGGGTTGTTTGTCAAGGCAGTAAAATCATTAAGAAAAGGGGCACAGCACCGAAGGTTTAAGGGAGTTGAAAAAGCGGGTTTTGAAAAAGAGCAGGAGCTTAGAAAACTGACCAGAGAAATGGGGAATGTTGAGATTATTCATGGTAATGGTTTGGAAGAACTTGAAAGAACCAAAGATGGCAGTTTGGATGTTCTTTTTGAGGCACATTCGTCCCATTACGGGGACGGATTGGATATTTTAAGATTGCTAAATCACGCAAAGCAAAAATTGAGACCGGGAGGAATTTTTGTTTCGGTTCAGGAAAGATCAGCATGGGAACTTTATAGCGAATTGGCACAACAAACAGGGTTGAAGTTTATAGTAAGGGAAATACCTGAAGAAATTGCAAAAAACTCAGATTCTTGGGCAATAAGACAAAGAGCTACACATGAGCAGAGGGTTGAAAGAAGGAAAAAATGGGAAACAGAAACCCCTGAACAATTACAGCAACTAGCCAGATTGAACTTTGAGCTGGATTGGTGGCGGGATGAACGCTTTGAGGACATGTTCAAACCAACCATGTTTATTTTCAAAAAACCAAGAAATTGAACTAGTTGGGACAAACTAATTTTAAGGATTAAAACATTTATTTTATATACAAAAGAAAAGACCGTTTAACATTTTCGAATTTTTAAATCCATTCAAAAGTTTTTTATATTTGCTAAAACTTAAGTATTGTATGGGAAATGTTCTTCGTAGAAATCCAAACAGACTTGCTGATCGTCCAGATAGAGCGCCACAAAGTAGGTCTAGCAGGGCAGATTCAGGAAATGGAGATCTTAGAACTGCTGAGGATGTACGTGTTCACTTTGCAGGTTTGAATGGAAAACAATTGAGCCACGATGCCATCATGAGGCGCACGGAAACCGAGGCTGCACGAAGAGCGGTTGGTGAAAAACTGAAGGAACTGGTTACTCCTAATATTGATGCTTTGCTTATAGGAAATAAAAGGGAAGCGCAAATAGAAGCAGAAGTGCAAAGAAAATTTGGAACCAATCATTTACCCCAAAAGCAATTAACCTTACTGATTATGGAAAGAAGAATCGCGCTCACCAGAGCAGGAAAATTGCACGCATTTTAGGACAAAAGGATTTTAAGCAACGGAAAACTTGTATAGTTAATGCCACTTCCAAAACCAAATGTTAAATCGCGATTGAAGAAGTTCGGGGAAAAACCTTCAATGGAACAAGGGTTTAATGTTTTTAAGGACAAGTACAAAAGATCACAAATTACTTTCGGTCAGTTTCAAGGAATAGTAGCCGGACTTGCGGGAACAAACCATGCAAATACAAAAATCAGTACTTCGCTTAAAGTTCATTCTAATTTGGTTGGAAAAATAAACAGACTTTTTGACATCAGGGATAAAACAAATGTTGAGTTGATTAGGAGACATCACGCAATAGAAGGAACAAAAAGCGAGAATCTCCCTAAAAAAAGGAAAATGGCTGAACAAATAATGGACTTGCTGAAAAGCGGCAAAACACAGAGCGAAATATGCAGAATAACAGGAGCGGATGTCAGCACAGTAAGGAGAATAAGAAAAGAACACCCTGAAATTAGGAGTCAAAAAGAACAGGATGAAATAAGAAGTAAGGCAATAAGTGAAAGAAAAAGAAAAGTGAGTAAAACTGATGTTGTTACCTTGCTGGAAGAAAAAATTATAAGAAATGGCAAAATTGATTTTGCACATAGTTTTCCTGAAATAAGAAGAAGACTTGACAATGCAATAACACTAACACGGATTTCACAAATTGCAATTGAAACAGCTAAGCAAACAAAAAGGACACCTGAAATCAACGCCAGACTTGGAGTATTAGCGAGCCACAATAAGCTTTTTGAGAATACTTCTGCATTTGTGCCTAATAAACCTCAAGCCAATAAATATGCAAATTCCCGTAATCCAGCAGTTGCTAAAGAAAGGTCCAAAAAACCATGGTATGTTGGAGAACCTGGTTCAGCAGATAATTATTCTGTAATAGAACACGCGGTTCGATTTGATCATGATTTACCATCCATGATAAGCGCTGTGACTAGAAGATATAATTTAAGTGAAAAAGAAGCTTGGGAAATTACAAGAGAAATATTAGCATATTACGAACCTAAGCCAAAGAAACCCCCAATACAAAGAAAACCTGCACCAGCACTACCAAGATTTTAAACACGAAATCTAGGACAATTTTTAACGGAACAACCGCACTTCCACAACTGAAAAGGTTTTTATGACAAACTCAAAATCCAGCTAAGCAAAATGCCTTGCGGGAATTAGTTTTTTGCTACGACCCAACCAAGAATAATCCATTGTTTTTCTTGTCAATTCATCTCTTGGTTTAACAGAAACAGTAGATGAACCTTCAATTAGATGGAAATTGGCAGTTGGAAAACCATGTTGCAGGGTGCGAAGTGCTTTATCGCAACACAATTCACGATAGATACCCATAACCACGAACTTTGAAGGGATTAATCCAAGTGATTTAAACTGTTCTTTTGTAGAGATAAAATTTTCTCTCCCTCCATAATCGCCAATTACAATATTAGTTCGGTGTATTTTTGGAACGTGTTTCAAACAATTAATGAAATCTTGAAAATTTCTTTCAGCATAAGGGGGGCTTAATTTACCTTTCATAACTTCAACCCTCTCAACAATTACAGGAATTTTTCTTAGAGCTGCTGCTTCAATAGCAGAAGCAAGTTTTTTTCTAGCAGCCATTACTTGTTTTACTTCTAATGGAACTGATTTATCAGGGGTCATAAATAATGCTTCTGGATGCACCAGAAACAAAACCGGACCAGTATACATTTCAGACATAAAAAGAGAACGAATCAGAGAAATTTAAACTTTGGGTCTTCAAAACCATTTGAAAAGGTTTAAACGGGTTTTTGGGGGGGAATATTTCTACATAACTCTAATTAATTATTTTTCGATTTTAAAATAAGATTTTCACTGCTCCATTTCAATTACTATAATTCTTAGCCATCTGGCTAGTTTCAGCTCTGAAACCCCTTAAAACGCCTCAGGAACCCCCATAGTGCCGTTATTCGTAGTCATATTGGAATTTTGTGCAACCTTTAACCTTCTATTTTGCGGTATAATCACTGTTATACTGCATCCTACCGAAGGGGAATTTTAACAAATTGAACTTTTTTGCCAACAAAAAGTAACATAGAACAAAGCAGGGAATGAGGAGTGGCTTAGAAGGAGGAACCCTAAAATATAGTTATGTAGAAGATAATGTTTGAGATAGCTTATTTTACCTTAGAAACCACGATTTTATCCATATGCTGAACGTGTTTCAAATCATTTAAAACAGCTTTCAAACCCTCAAGCTTGGCAAACAAACCAACAGCAGAAGCAGGCACAGGCTTACTCCCTTTACTCATAGGAGTAGGCCCAAAAAAAATAGCAACAGCAAAACCAGGAACCCAAAACCCAATATCCCCCACCCCAATATTTGAAGTTTCATTGATGTTTGATATAGCCATAGGAACATCTATTGTGAAATAAATCTCATCCCCCCATCTTTCTGCGTAGCCTGTGACCGGAAGATTGTCCAACAATTCGTGTATTAGTTCAGGGTTCTTAGAAAGAGCCAATTTAGCATAAAAACTGAACTTAGGAAAAGAAAACTTCAACCTATGCCAGTTCAGGGGTTTTTTGGGCATGTTAAATATAGTACTTATTTGATTAAATAAAAATAGGTTATGTAGCATTTAACTACATAATGGTGTTTGGTTGGTAAATTTTAACTATTTTTAGAAAAATTACCTGGAGTAAATTTTGCTTGTTGCCATATTCTGAGCCTTCTCTCTTGCAATAGTTTCAACAGCCTTTACTTGCTCAGACGTCAAATGGTACTTTGGATCATGAAAGAGTGTCCGTGCTACATCTAAAGTATCAGCTAGTTCCTTCTCATAAATTTTTGGATAATATTCCTTTTCCAGCGCTATGGTTCTTCCCCTAATACTCTTATCAGCCTGCATTTCAGCATTTCTTCTAGCTCTCGCTATTTCTTCACTTGCCTCTTCCTTTTTTCTAGCATTAAGATACTCTTCAAATTTAGGTTCTGGAGGGCCAGGCTTCGAAAGTATACTTGTTAGTTTTTTTGATGCGCGTGTGATTCCTCCAATATTCCTTGAAACCGCAACACCTACTCCGGCAACACCGGCAACACCAACAGCACGCACCGCCATCGTTTTCAAAAATTTCCGCCTTTCAGGATTATAGGGTTTGATGCCAACTGCTTTTTTTATTGAAGCACCTGTGCGCGTAACTGCTTTTTTTACTCCGCCTATTGCAGATTTCATCCTATTTTTTATCGCCATTGTTTTTCACCAAAATAATAAAAGCAGTAAGTACTATATAAAGCTAAAGCTATTGGTTTGCCTTATTTTTTCATTGCAGTTTTGTCAAGCCCGTGATTTTTCTTATGATTTTCCAGATTATAAATCTGGACCTCAATTTTACATTCAGGGCATTTTTCTGTTTTTAGATTTATTTTTTCACCTTGATTCACTTAGCATTTTTCCTTAAATTAACTGATTGCATGTCACTCTTTACTCTTTGCAAATCACCCTTTTCTTGTGCCCGATTGTAACCCAATAGACCGGCAGTTCTGAGAAGACCTCGAGGTATTCTATCAGAAACAACAGAACCATTAACCGCATGTGTTTTTCTACTATTTCGTGGTCTAATCATAAAATCAATAAGAAAAAAGAGTCTGTTTTATTTAAACCTACCTCTATTCATCCACTTTAAGCTCAAGCTTTTTCTTGTATTCTTTCTCGACAAAATTATAATTCTGATAATGCTCCATTGCCTTGATTATAATAGGGTAATTTCCTTCCCTTGCCATTCCTTTTGGATAAATATCAAGGTATTTCTCCTCTATTTGCCCAGGTTCCATTTTACCAACTCTTTTGGATTCACTTGTTTTGAAACCCCCCTTATCTATTGAAAGGCTTCTGGAAACCAAGACCTCATAAGACATTAAAACATCAACATCATTCATATTTCTGATATTAAGTTTCAAAGTAACTGGTTCTTTTCTTTTTAAATTAAGCCTGAACGGCGTAAAAGTTGCATCGATTTTTAACATTTAATTATTCACCCCAAAACAATTACCTCTTCAGAATTTTTAAAACCAGCTAATTATGTATACTTGGTTTTTTGCTTTGGTTTTCAAACCAATAAAGTTTAATAAGCAGAATATTTATTAGTTTTCTAAATTAATTATTAGTTTTTCTAAAAGATTATTGGTTTTATTATGGGTCAGAGTTTTCCGGAAGCAGAATATGTAAGAAAGTCTTTTACAATTAGAAAAATGGATTTCCCTCCTGAAGTTGCAATGACTAAGCGTTCCTTATTGCGCTGGTTTGCTCTCTCTTTTGGTTTAATTTCTGAAAAGGAATCAAGGTCAACTATTTTGAATATTTTAGATGGTTTTTTTTATTTTCAGGTTTCGAAAAAATATGCTCCAACCACTTATGAATTGCTCGATCGGTTAAAGGAACAGGATAAAAAAATCGATGAGAAACTTTTAAGATATCATTTGAAACGGCTTATTGATGTTGGTTTGATTGAAAGAAACAAAGGAAAGCTTTCTTTTGTAAATGACCCGACCGCTGATAAAAACGATATTGTAAAGGGCTTTCAGTATAATATAGGAAAGCCTGTTCAGGAATCGGTTGCTTCAATTTCTATTGCACTTGAAAAGCTGAATGAGAAATACAAATAACTTTTTTATAAATTTCGTAAAAAAATTAACCTCAATTATAATTCCTTAAAAAAACAATTCATCAGTTATGAATTCAATAGTTATGTATAATTAATTTCCATTTAGAAAAACAAGCAATTCTCTTTGCTTTTTTATAAGGGAATTTTTTAGTTTTTTATCTATTCCTGTAACCCGTAGCGCATCTTCAATATCAATTAGTAATTCAGCTGCTTCCCTTCTTTTTGCCTGATGAAACCTGAATTCAGCATTTTTGTATACTTGGTCTGTTATTCTTTTAAGTTCTTCAGGGGTTGGCCTTTTTCTCATAATAATAGTTAAGCCCCTGACTTAATAAAAATTTGTTCAAAAGCGGAATGTTTTATATTTTCCTTTGCTGTTCATTTTTTTATGAGCAAAACTTTAGAAGACCAGCCTAATCAGGAAATGATTCTTGTTGATGCGCATGGAAATGAAACAGGTTATATTTTGGACAGAAAAACATGCCACAGCACTCCTGGAATAAAACATCTGGCTATTCAGGTGTTAGTTTTTAATGCTAATAATGAGCTTATTTTGCACGAAAGGCCTTTGAAGAAGGTCGGTGGCGGGGTATTAGATAGTCCAACCACGCATGTGCTTAACAAAGAAACCAAAGAAGAAGCCGGAAAGCGATGTTTAAACGTTGAATATGGTATTCCTGCTGATGTTGAAATAAAGGTTCTTAGGGGGTTTTCTTATGAGAAAGATTATGGTGATGGTTCCTGCGAGAACGAATTTTGTTTGGCTGCATTCATTTCTTATAGTGGTGAAATTAAACCTAATTCTGAACATGCCGGAAAAATTGTTAATGTTCATGCTAAACAGGTTCTGGAAGAGCTTGATTCTGAGAAATATCCTGTTTGGTTTAAAGAAGCTGTAAAAATAGTTGCAGGCGATGAAAAAGGCAAAGTATTTTTTGACTGATTTTAAATTCAAAGTTTTTTAGTTTTTCCGCCAATTACTATTTAGAAACTCCTCCAATTCCTTTCGCTTTTGTAACAAGGTATCTTTTACTGTTTTATTCGGTAGCTGCATGGACATTAGGGCTTCATCAATGTCCATTATCGCATTTTGTGCAACTATTCGCTTTTTCTGCCACTGTTCGTGCTGACGTTTGAATTCAGGGTTTGTTTGCACCAGCTCCATTATTTTCTGAAGTTCTTTGGGGCCTGGTCTTTTTTTCATAGTATAATTAAGAGTTTTGAAATTAATAAAAATTCCCTATGGTAATGGGGGAAGCGTTTATGCTTTTGCAGAATCAGAACTTCACGATTGTGCAATTTATTTTTTTTCCCTGAAGCAACAATTCAAGGTTCTTTTCTTTTTCAAGGTTGAAAATAATTGTTTCTTTTGCTTTGCTTGCCCTTATTTCTGAGAGCTTTCCTTTCATTCCATCAGTAACATCAACGGAGCTTGAGTGTGAAACTTTTTTCAAAATCGAATTAATGTTTTTGTTATTTATTTCTAAAATTAGTTTTGCTTTTTTATTTTTCTTTGGATTTGAATCATAAATACCATTCACATCAGTTCCTAACAGAACCTTGCTTGCTTTGAGCTTTTTAGCAAGGAAGGATATTATCGCATATCCGCTTACAACTGATGCTCCGAGTGAATTGTCAATAACCATATCACCATACATTACCGGAACAGCCCCTAGTTCCAGTAATTTTTGGATTATTTTTGTGTCAAATGAAACAATTTTTTTCTTGTTTTGGATAATGCATGAAGATGCCTGAACCTCGAATGCGGGCACGTTCTTTTTCACCAGTGCTTCGATTACGGCTTCATCAAGGGTTTCCATTGATTGCCGAGTTTTCACCAAGCCTTCAATCTGCTTTACTGTTTTAACTCCGTTTGCGATTTTATAATCAGTAACGATTTTGTGCCCGAACGGACCCGCCCCATGAACAAGGATTAATTTGAATTTTTTCTTCGCAACTGCTTTTGAGATTATGCCCGCGATTTTCTCCAGCCTATTTTTTTTCACTGTGCATTTGTTTCCTTTTTTGTCCGTGATAACAGAACCGCCAAGCTTGAGAATATATAATTGATTTGCCATTTTGATTCCTTCATATTAGTTGTTTGTTGTTTTTATATTTTTAGAGAATCTTCACAATGCCTTTTTCTGCATCTATTTCTAGTTTTGCACCGTCTTTGATTTTGTCTATGTCAATTTTGTCTACGCAAGGGATTTCTGAAATGATTGCCCCAACAGCAACAATTGTTTCGCATTCCTTATTCACAATCGCAAGGGGGGCTTTTTTGTTCTTTTTCAAACGATAAAGAATGTAACTTCCCACTGTTGAACCTTTTCCTTGGGGAAAAACAAGTATTTTTCCCGCTATGCTTTTGCCTTCAAGAGGATGCCCCACTTCCGCCACTATTCCAGTATCTGGATCCACACCGCCATAAAATGAAATTCCTTCATTTGTAACAATGGCTTCTCCGTTTGCTTTTCCTTTGAAAATTTTTCTTCCTTTCAGTTCCATAAAAATCACTCCTTTAGGGCTATTTCCACACATTCTTTCATTGGTTTGTAGATTGTTTTGAATTTATTCTTCGCGCGGGCGTAGTAAACGGATTTTGCTGAGTTCGTTGCTAATGCCTTGAACCTTCCTTTTATTGGAGCAACAACCATGCAGGTGTCACACGCGAATTTAGCTCCCGAGTCCTCAATTGTTTTCGAGTAACCCATCTGGTCTGCAATTTTTTTTATTGGCCTTGCAACACAAATCCAGAATTCTTTTTTCACTTTCTTTCCATCAAGAAGGGTTGCGACTTCTCTAATTTCATTCAGCGAACAGTGCGGGCACCCGATTGAAACAATGTCAACATCAGAATCGTCATTCAACTCTTTTTTTGCTTTATCTATTTCTTCCTGCGAAACACCAATGTTTTCTTTTGGAATTGTTGTTTTATTTGGAGTTAATCCTTCAATGTGGTACAATGCTGTTCCGCCATAGGTTGCGATGGATGCGGAGAAACTTTTGAGTTCCTCAATTGATGCTTTTTCTATTCCTCGGATAAGTGGAATTTTGTTCTTGATTTTTTCGCCGATTACTTTTCCAAGGGCGCCAAAATCAACTATGTCCTTCAGTTTTGCTTTAACATTAACAATTACCTGTGCCTGCCTATTTTCTTCCAATTGCATTCCGTATGCTGGGGTTTTACCTGTAAGAGCGGAAGCAAGTGCACTTGGTCCGCCTTCACGGTTTGTTTTTGCCCCAAGAACGGAGTTTCCAAACGCGACCGCGCTGGACTCACTCCATGCAATATGATCGCCGTATTTTGGCGAGTTTCCAATAAAATAAGGAGTACATGTGCAGGTTGTTATTACATCCATTTTTTTGAATGCTTCTATAACCTTTTTTTGTTTCTCTGCAAACTCAGGAGAAATCCCCAAGGCTTCCCAATTCTCCATGTCCATTCCCGCAGGGTTCAGAGTGGTTAATACTTTTGTTTTGCCGTCTTTAGCCATCTCCGCCAAAAACTCAAGGCCTGCATCACCGAGGTTGTCATAACTGACCCCTGCTATTTGTACACTTGTAACATCAAGCAATTTTTCTGCTCCGTAAATATCCCCTAACGCAGTCAGAATTTCCATTGATTTTTTAACCGCTTTTCCGTGCTTTCCTTCAAGCATTTCCTGTTCTTGTTTGGTTAGTTTCATTATTTTTCGTCTCCTAATTCTTCCCCTAAAATTTTAAAAAAATTTATAATATATTCATATTCTGGTTTTGCAAGTTCTTTGCTTTCATCAAGAACCAATCCATTAAATCTTTTTTCGAGCATTGCCAAAATTTCGTTTATAGGTGTTTGTTTTTTTTCCATGTAAAAAATTATGTGCCTATAAACACCAACAACTCCTAAGGCATCCATTTTATCACAGTCATAAAGTATTTTGGATTCAATAAGGTGTCTCTTTTCCTGAGGAAATGTATAATCATGCTGAGAAATTGCTTCAAGCACTTTTGGGATTTTTTCTTCTGGGAAACCGTGCTTCTCCAAAATTGGTTTCGCAAGTTCAGCTGACTTTTCTCCGTGTATCTCAAAACCTAGGTGTCTCCCAAGATCATGAAGAAGAACCGTTGCAACCATTATTTCCAAATCTCCATTCAGTTTTTTGCACAGTATTTTTGATTTTTTCAAGACCCTCAGAAGATGGTCTGTTTTGTGAACAGGGGATATTTTTGGCGCAGTTTTAAGCTGGTCTTCTGCTTCTTTCAGAAACAGTTCCTCCCATTTTTTAACAATCACCAAAATCACTCCAAGTAATCCTCGAGGTTTGCTTTCGGGAACTCTGCTTTTGAAAAGTTTTTTCCTTCGGTGTGCAATTTTGCAGTTAAGTCAAACCCCGCTTTTGTTGTGTAATGGGTTTCACTCTTTGCACTTGGGTCGAGGCTTGAGCCTTTTTCTTTTTCATGAATCACAATTCTCTTGTGCGCCTGAAACCTTGTTGCCATCGCCCACTCAACTTCCTGATCATTGTAAATGTCAATGTCCTTGTCAACAATGAAAACATGCTTGCAACTTTTGTGACCTTCAAAGGCAGCTTCGATTGCTTTTTTTCCGTCTTCATCTGTTTGCTTGTCAATCTGAACACGGGCATGCAACCAAGAACAGCCGCCAGGGTTTACATTCACATCAAGGCACTTCACGCCTGCCTCGTTCACTTTTTTGAATATTGTTGGTTCGCGTGGCATTCCCATGAGGATTTTGTGTTCCAATTTTCCAGGTAACAATGCCTGCCAGATTGCATCCTTGCGGTGTGTGATTTTAGTAACTGTAAAAACTGGCTGTTGCCTTATGATGTCTTGGGTTTCTGTAAGGTCAACAAACGGACCTTCATCAGCAAGCTCTTCCAAATCAATTGTTCCTTCAAGAACGAATTCACAATCGGCAGGAATGTAAGCGTCGAATGTTTTTGCTTTCACAACTCTGATTGGTTTTAGTGTGTTTGCAATTTCAAGTTCGTTCTGACCTATTTCAACAGATGTTGCTGCAGCATTGAGAACCTCTGCTCCGTTCCCAATACAAATAGCCATTGGCATTTTTTTCTGCTCATTGAGAAAAGTATCAAAGTGCCTGTTCTTCACAATTCTGATTGAGAATTTATTCTTTGCGATTTGCATGCTTCTGTGAAAATCTAGGTTCTGCCCATACTTCGGATGTTTCGCAATAACGACTCCGCTTGTGATGAATTTTCCGCCATCCTTTTTCAAGTGAAACAAAATCGGTATTTTGTCAAGATCAATTTCTTTCATCTCAACTTCTTGGCATGGGGCTTTCTCCACTATTTTTGGTTTGGTTGGATTTTCAATTGCTTTTGTTAGTGTGGGAATCAGTTCGTCTACTTTGCACCCCAAATAATCTGCCACTGATTGTTTTGTCGGGAAAATATTTGCGCAAACTTTGAATTCGGATTCCTTAATGTTTTCAAACAAAACTGGCTTATCCGCAAGCTCATTTATTACTGCACTTGCCTCAAGATTTGTTGAAACCTTTTTCTTTATTCTCACCAAATTCGGCATTTTTTCTATGTGTTCTCTAAAACTCATTTTTCCCACCTCTTGAATTCATTGTTGTTTATTTCAAAACAATCCATTACCTTGCCATTAATGAAGGCAAATAAGTCTTTAATTTCCTTCGGCTTGTGATAAAAACCTGGGCTGAGAGGCAATACTATCCCTCCTGCAACAGAAATCTTGTGCAATTGTTCAAGAGCGGGCGTGCTCAGGGGTGTTTCTCTTATGCAAATCACGAGCTTTTTTTTCATTTTCAATACATTATCTGCCGCTCTTGCAATGAGGGTTCCGCAATGAGCATTGGCAACCTCTGAAGCGGTTTTTAGAGTACAGGGAATAATAACCATTCCATCAACAAGAAACGAGCTTGATGCTATTGGAGCAGCCATGTTTTTGTTGTCATAAACCTTGTAAGCGAGTTTTTTAATTTCGTTTATTTTGTAATTTGTTTCTTCTTCCACAAGACGCTCTGACCACTCGCTCATTACTAAGTGCACTTCTACTTTTTTTTCTTTCAGCGAACGGAGTAGTTCAACCGCATATTGTATTCCGCTTGCGCCAGTCATTCCGACTATTAGTTTCATTTTATCGCCTTTTTAAAATGTTTAAAACTTTCTAAAAACCCTGGGCTAATTTTTTTCCCAGAAGAAAATAATTGTTCTACTTCTTCTATGCTTTTTAATTCAATATTTTCTACTTCTTCTGAATCAAAAAGTAATTTCCCTATTCCTTTAGCTAAAAAAAAATTTAATAAAAAATTATCATTATATTCTTTATCTTGAATGTGAATTACCCCAAGTTCTTTTAAGTCTTGTACGTCTAAACCAAGTTCTTCTTTTACTCCTCGAACAGCAGCTTCTTCAAAAGTTTCTCCTGTTTTTACTGTTTCTTCAACAATGCTAAAATTTAACGGTCTAATTTTTTTATTATGGCTTCTTTGTTCAATAACTATTTTTTTTCCAATTTGAACATAAATTCCGGAACATCGATAAAGCAATCCTTTTTCTTCAATTTCTTTTCGTGAAGCTTTTCCTATTACTTCATTTTTTTCGTTTATCAAATCAAGAATTTCTTCCATTTCAGAACAAATCCTTTTCAGTTAGTTTTGCTCCTTCTCCTGCTGTGCACACAAATATTTCTTTGACTTCTTTCATTGCAGAAAAGTATTTTTTTATTTTTTCCGAATTTTTTTTCATGCACAAAACCTTAACCTGCGGACCAGCATCAATTGTAAAGTAACACTCTGTTCCCTGTTCCCTTAAAGAAAGAACTTCTTTAATGACTTTAATTGTTTCAGGTTCCCAGTAAATCAAATGGGGTTCGGTCGTGAGCATTGTGGAATGCATTTTTAGACAGTTCATTTCTGCGGTTTTTCCCAAAAGTGAAAAGTTTTTTTCAAGAATCGCTTTTTTTGTTTTTTCAAGGTCTTGTTCAACAGTGTCAAGCCAGCATTTGTAAAATGGTGAGGTTGCTGGTGTTTTTTCCATTCCTGCATTAGACCCTGTTTTTTTCTCTTTTTTTGTGAGAACAGCCACAATCATTGTCAGTTCAGGCCAATGGTCATTTGGAGCAATTGCTTTTGCATAACTATCAGAACCGTCTTCCAGACTTCCTTTTACCCATTCAACAAAACCGCCTTCAATACTTCTTGAAGCGCTTCCTGAACCCTGCCTTGCAAGAATACTCAGTTCCTTCCTATCAAGATGCAAATCAAGTGCCTTTGTAGCAGCCAAACTCAATGCAGCAAAACCTGATGCTGAACTCGCCAAACCTGCAGATTTTGGGAAATTGTTTTTGCTTTCAACTCGTGCAAAAATTTCTTTCCTTGCAAGTTTCCTTACTATTGAAAGATGTTTTGAGGTTCTTTCAATTTCTTCTTTACTGGCTTTTTTTCCATCAATAATTAAGCTGTCTGTTTTAATGCCGTTAGAAAACTCAACGGTTGTTGTAGTATATAATTTATTGAGCGACATTGAAATGCTTGAGTTATTCGGCAAATTAAGTTCGTTGTTTCTTTTACCCCAGTACTTTACTAAAGCAATGTTTGAATTTGCTGTTGCGGTTGCTTTCATTTTTTTCCAAGCTCCGTTTTTGCTGCCTCAAAACCTGCTTCTGAAACAGCCTTTGCAACTTTTTCCTGTGTAGTTTCATCAGGAACCAGACAAATAACAAGACCGCCTCTTCCAGTGCCTGTGAGCTTTGCACCTAATGCACCATTTTGTTTTGCAGCAGAAATTATTTTTTCTATTTCAGAACAGCTAAGAGTCATTTCACGAAGCAATTCCATATTTTTATCCATTAATACACCAAGTTTTTTTTCATTGCCACTCTTAAGCGAGTCAATTGCCGAATCAAAAATTTCATGATAATCAAGGAACATCTGTTCATATTTTTCCTTGTTTTCACTTCTCAGTTTTTTTATAACAGCGACAATTTCTTTTGTTTCCTGAGTAATTCCTGTTGAAGCAAGAACAATCCTCAAAGGTTTTGCAACATCTATAAGTTCAATTTTATTTTTTCCCCCATCAAGATTCTTCTCAAAAACTAAAAAGCCACCATAAGTTGAACAGGTATTATCAATCCCACTTGGGTTTCCTGCAGACCCTTTTTCTCCTTCATAAGCAATTTCATTAATCTGTTCATCGTTCAAACCAAGAGAAAAGTGTTCATTCAAAGCACGTGCAACCGCTGAAGCAAACGCTGCTGATGCTCCAATTCCGGAAGCACATTTCAGATTTCCTGAAAGAGTAATTTTTAAAGGAGTTTTTTGCAAATCGATTTTCATAAACCTGAACATTAAATCAAAACTTCTTTCCATTTCCCCTCTTTTTTTTATTTTATAACCTTCAACACTAAGGCGATTATCAATGAGTTCCAAACCTGGAATGAATTCCTTCCCAATATTGGTTTTTTTCATTCCCTGAACCTCCGCAATTGTAATATTAGAAATTGCAGAAGCTACTGCGGATAAACCATAAACCACAAAGTGTTCCCCGAAGAGAATTGTTTTTCCGTAACCTATTCCTTTTCCTGTCATTACAACCACCTAATAAGAAGGTAAATAAAAAAGTATTTAACCGTTACAATTATGTAGCATAACCCTGCGTAGATTAATGGCAAAAACATTAGTGCGGATTAGCAGGATTTGAAGTTAGTTGAAACTGCGATTAAATCAAATATATCCACAACACCGTCTGCAGTTATGTCTGCGATTAAATCAGGCGATAAAATTCTTGTTGCAACATACACCAAATCAAAAATATTCACCTGTTTATCCCCTGTAAAATCTAAACAAACAGAAATGGTTTTTGAAATTTTAATTAGCTGTATTTTGTTTATGTTGGTGTTGCCTTCTCTGCCGATTATAATCACTTTGTGCATGTCTGCATTTAAGTCAAATGTTTTTGGAATAAATTGACTATATTCAAAGTTGCCATCTTGACCTCTCCAGTTTGCATTGCTGTCCTGAAAACCAATGGCAATTGGAATATCCCACACCATCTGGTCGCTGTTTGCATCAGAATCTACATTTATGAATATTGAATTACTGCCGTCGTTTGGCGCATTTGCATTTACCTGAATTACATATTCTCCTGCTTCAGAAACATTTAGATTACAAACTGCTTTTCCGCCGTTGAGCGGATTTGATGTTTCTGTAACCTGATAAATGTAAGATATTTCTGCTGCTGATTGTGTTGAAAATGTGATTCCTGTAGAACCTGAAGATAGGGCACATTCTTCTGCTTCGATTTCCAAAATTGCTGGAACCGGAGGCAGGATTGTGCAGGCACTTGATGAATATCCTGCTGAACAGCAATAACCTGAACTATAAGTACTTCCATTACAAATGCATGCACTTGTTATTTGGTTTCCAATTGCACAATCAGGGGTTGGTATTATACTCAAATATTCATATGCTCCCAGGTCATAACTGATTCCTTGAGGTCTGCTTGTTCCTAAAATATCTGTTGTTACTGAAACATTTGTTCCTGAATTAATCGCAGGACTACTGTTTTGCAGAACAAGACCGTCATCGCTTGTAAAAGGAATTCCATCAGAACCTAGGATAGATGCAGTGGTTGCTGGACTTAAAAATTTTGGGTCTGTACTTGTATCAGTGGCATAGGAGCCACTTGTTACACCGCTTATCCTGTAATAATTATTGTATCCAACATCAAGTCCGGATGAAGAGTTTTCAAGATATAAATAATAATGATCAGTATCGCTTTTCCTTTCATAAATTATGTTATTCTTTACTTTTATTCCGCTTGAATTAATAAGCTGTATTCCATTCGCACTTGTCAAAGAGGGATTGCCTGGAAGAAGGGTGTTATTGTAAATTGTACCTGTAGTAACATTGACAAAGTTAATCGGCTGTATTACTTCGATTACATTATTTACCACGTTTATATTTGTGTAACTGGCATCATCCACATATACTCCTTGAGTATATGTTCCTGCTGTTGTGAGGTTTATCCAGTTTTTTTCGATTAAAATATTACTGGTGCCTGAATAACAGCAACTTTGTATTCCATCAACATGCGGGCTCACATTCCCATAATCTGCTGTTGTTATGTCGTGTATGTAATTGCCCCTGAATATATTTCCAGAACCATCAAATTTTATGCCGTCTGCATCTGAACCACTTAATGAACATAATGTCGGGTATCTTGGATGCTGTATTGTGTGACTTATATCATTGCCTTCAATAGTGTTGTTTGAGGGACCATTCTCAAGCACTATTCCCGCATAACAACCAGCGTACTCTATTTTGTTGTTTAAAATTTTGTTCCCTGTATCCCCTGAATCAAACAAATAAATGCCAGGGCTGATTGTATGCTGTATATGGTTATTGCGCAATTCGTTGTTTTTTGCATTTGACAAATAAATTCCCGCACCATAATTTCGAGAATCCCATGCGGAAGTTAAAGGCGTTGTTATATCAAAACCATCGATGACTATGTAGCTTTTTCCGCTTATTATAAATCCGTTTGTCATTACTCCTGCACCAGATGATTTGAAGGTTATTGGTTTTCCTGCAGAACCTGACTTTACAATATTTACTTTACTTGACGTTGCAGTGCCTGTGTAATCCCCAGGCGAAACTAAACAAGTGTCGCCTTCCGCAAGCGCAGTGTAAGACGCACAGGTCTGTATTGTTCTCCATGGATTTGCGGAACTTCCATTTCCTGTTGTGTCATTGCCTGTTGTTTTTACATAATAAGTGGTTGCACTGGCAGTTCCTAAAATTAGCAGAAATAACAATACCCCGAAAAAATTTCGGCACATAAAGAGTAATATCTGAAAAGCATCTATTTAAACCTGCCATTTTTGTTTAAATCGGCCCCATTTAACGCTTTTCTTTATTTCATAAAAATAAATCTTTTTTGCTGTACCTACAACAATTAGGTAACAGTTATTGTACTTTGAACTTATACCCGTAGGCAATCATTCCTTCTTCATCAGCATCAGCAATTTTTCTGAATACTTTTTTCACTTTAGCACCAATAATTACTTTCTCATCTGAAGAGTCAACTATTTGTGCTAAAATTTTTGCTTTGTTATCAAGTTCAATAATTGCAATATGATAAGGGGTTTCGTTATCAAAACCAACAGGTCCCACGAATACTTTTGTGAAAGAATAAATTTTTCCTGTAAAAGGCATTTGTTCAGTAACAAGAACTCCTTTTCTTCTGCAGATTGGACAAATTGGCCTTGCTGGAAAATAACTTGTATTGCAGGTCTGGCATTTATTTCCTATTAATCTATAACGTTCATCAAATCTTCTCCAGTGAATTGGAACAGCAGCATCAACCATTATTGAGCCCTCCTGTAAAGATTCACAACAACCGTTGCTCCTGATCCACCGACATTATGAGTTAAACCAATATTGGCGTCTTTGATTTGTCTTTTTCCTGCCTTGTTTTGCAATTGCTGAACTGCTTCGATTGCTTGTGCAACTCCGGTAGCTCCAACAGGATGACCTTTTCCTTTCAAACCACCAGAAGTGTTGATTGGAATTTCTCCATCCATTGCTGTTTTTCCCTGCTCCGTTGCTTTTCCGCCTTCACCTTTTTTGAAAAATCCTAAATCTTCTATTGCCATTATTTCTGCAATAGTAAAACAATCATGAACCTCGGCAAAGTCAACATCTTTTTGAGTCAGCTTTGCTTTTTCAAACGCAATTTTGGAAGCAATTGTTGTTGCTTCAATTCCTGTTAAATTTTTTCTTCCAGTTAAAGCAATTGTTCCTGAAGCTTGACCTGAACCGATTATTTCTATTGGTTGTTCAGAATATTTTTTTGCAACATCAGTTGCTGCAAGTATAACCGCAGCTGCTCCGTCGGTTATTGGAGAACAATCCAGTAATTTTAATGGGGATGCAACGTAACCTGAATTCATTACTTGATCTAAAGTAAATTCTTTATGAAATTGTGCGTAAGGATTATCCATTGCATTTTTGTGATTTTTAACAGATACTGTAGCCATCTGCTCCTCTGTGGTTCCATATTCTTTCATGTGTCTTCTTGCCATTAAAGCATAAAGTGCTGGAAAGGTTGCTCCGTGGAATAATTCTGTTTCCTGATCTCCAGCTCCGCCTAAAGCAGTGCTAACTTCTCCAGCATCAACCTCGGTCATTTTTTCAACTCCGCCAACAGCAACAATATCGTGTTCTCCTGATGCTATTGCAAGCATTGCATTTCTAAGTGCTATACTTCCTGAAGCACAAGCGGCTTCCATTCTGTGTGCTGGCAATGGATTCAAACCCATTTGATCTGCAATTAAAGCTCCGATGTGTTCCTGCCCGATTAATCTTCCTGAAGCCATGGTGCCACCATAAACAGCTTCTATTTTATGACCGTCAATTCCAGAATCCTTTACAGCCGCAAGTCCAGCTTCCGCTACTAATTCACGCAAACTTTTATCCCAGCGCTCGCCGAAGCGGGTCAATCCTTGACCTACTATAGAAACACTACGCATTTTCATACCTCTTATAAAATAAATTTGGATTAAGCTTTCCTTCTAACATAAGATATCTTTCTTTTATTTTTGTTTTTGCTGGACAAAAACCGAATTTTTTCCAAACTAAATATTTTGTAGTATGTTTAGAATTATTAAATGAAATTTCTTTAATCCATTTTTCTAACTGTTCATTACCTTGCAGAAAAACCCCATATTGCGTATTTTTATCTTTTCTTATAATTGTCCTTTTTGAAGGCCTGAATCCAAGTTCTTTAAGCATTAAAAAAACCTGCTCTATTAATATTTTAGAATTTAGAGCTCCAACAATAGTCGGATAATAGTGCTTAGTTTTGTGCTTTTTATTGAAAACTAATGAAAAATCAGTGTCTGCTAATCCACGAATAAACGCAGCTTTGATTTTTTTATTTTTTGAATTCAAAATTTTACTTGGAGTTTCTATTATATTTGCCTTATCTCCTACTGGAAAGCCCAAATATTTTTTGTACGTGAAAACTGCTTTTGAGGATACAACTAATCCTAACAAATTTCCTTTCGAAAGTAACTTAGGTTTAATGCCGAGATTGTAAATTTTTTTTATGGACAGCGAAATATATTTGTAAAAATCTATTTCCTCGTTTGGATCGCCTCCTAATTGATAGTTATATTCTACTCCTGTGTAAGGTGTAAACAACGAACCATCCCCTGCATGCCAACCAGCTTCTTCTGCCACCAATTCATTTATCTCTTGGGGGATAGTAACTCCTCTTGAAACATCTTGTAGACTGAACTCGACTCCTTTAAAATTAATTTTTTCTTTGTTACATTCATATTTTCCCGCTATTCTCTTCAGATTCTCCAAAGAATCAAAATAAATGTTAATGATTTTATGGGATTTATACCCTGCCTTTTTTGCAATCTCTCTTGCAGAAGAATTATAAAAAAGTGATTTTGCGGCTTCAATTAATTTCTCTTTGGGTTTTTCTTTGGTAATTTCAATTCCTATAGATTTAAACAAATTCTTTCTGGTGCCAAAATAGTATTGGATTGCTTTCCTTGAAGTAAAACCGGCACCTTGCGCAATCTCATCTAAAGAAGCACCCATCTGATTTCTAGCAGAGTTCTGTAGTCTTTCTACTTGTGAATCTCCCATTATATAATTGAAATTGAACAAATTTAAACCCATTTCAAGGGGGCTCTGTGCC
>JANLGZ010000065.1 GCA_024653905.1 archaeon | reverse complement strand
GGGTGGTTGCCTGATGATTAACGGATGGACTTTAATTGATTCTTATTTTAGAGACAAAAACATTGCTCAAATGGAAATTGATTCTTATAATCAGTTTGTTGAAAAGAAGCTTCCGGAAATTGTTTTAGAAAACAAAGAAGTTGTTCCTAAAATCGAGGAAGTAAAAGTTGAGTTTGGAAAAATCGAAATTTTAAAACCGAAAATTGTTGAAGCTGATGGAAGCCCAAGAAATCAATTTTATCCAATTGAAGCTAGGATGAGAAACAGAACTTATTCAAGCCCAATTAATTTAACCATGAAACTTCTGAGAAGAGATGTTGAACATGACAGAAAAGTAACTTACATCGGCGAATTGCCAACAATGCTAAAAAGTAATCTTTGTTGGTTGAATGGCAAAACTGAACAAGAACTAATTGAAATGCAAGAGGATCCAATGGACTTTGGCGGTTATTTTATTGTAAACGGTTCTGAAAAAGCATTAATGACTCAGGAAGTTTTAGCTTCTGATAGAGTTATTGTTTCTGAACAAACAGACAAAATTGTTGCAGAAGTTATTTCAACTAAAGGCGCATTCAAAGGAAGAGTAAGAATTCTTAGAAGCCCTGATGGAATTTTGAATGTTACATTCCCTGCATCTCCAAGAAAATTAAAATTATTTGTTTTACTAAAAGCACTCGGAATCAAAACAACACAATCAATCAAAGATGCTTTTGTTGATGAAATGGAAGTACAAAACGATGTTCTAATTAATAATGAAAATCTTTTGGTTAAAAGTGAAAAAGAAGCACTTGATAAAATTGGAAAATTTGTTGCACCTGGTCAAGTAGAGGAATACAGGCTTAGAAGAGCACAGGAAGTAATAGATGCATTCTTGTTGCCACACATTGGACAGGAATCAAAAGACAGGCTAGCTAAAGCTTACTACTTAGTAATGATGGCAACTAAAGCAATTGAAAGAGCTTATAATTTGAGAGAAGAAGATGACAAGGACCATTACTCAAACAAAAGACTTGAATTATCAGGAAAATTAATGGAACACTTGTTCAGATACTCATTCAAATATTTCATTAAGGATTTAAAATTCCAGATTGATAGAACTGTTACAAGAAGAAGAAAACTTAATATTTCAACAATTGTAAGGCCTGGAGCAGTATCAGAAAGAATCAGGTTTGCTATGAGTACAGGAAACTGGATAGGTAGAGCTACTGGAGTTTCAAAATTCATGGACAGAGTAAATTATTTAAGTCCTTTAACTGATTTGAGAAAAGTTAAAAGTCCGCTTGATAAAAACAGAGAACTTTACGAAGCAAGGGATGTTCATGGAACACATTGGGGAAGATTATGTGCAGTAGAAACTCCTGATGGACCGCAGTGTGGTTTGGTTAAAAATCTTGCAATGTTAGCAGAGGTAACAACCGAAGCTGATGAAGAACCGGTTGAAAAATTATTGAAAGATATGGGAGTTAAGTTGAGATGATTATTAAAAATAATAACGGGCTGAATACAGTCCTACCGAAGGTGGACGCGGTACAGCCGGACGCAAACGGCTTGGGAGTTAAACTCAGATAATTAATTAGGTGTTTTTATGGTTAACGAAGCAAAAAAAGCAAAGGTTTACATTAATGGAAGATTAATAGGATTCCATCCTGATCCAATTAAACTTACAAAAGAAATAATTGCAAGAAGAAGAGAATCAAAAATCTCAGAACAGATTAATGTTGCATTCCACGAGGACACTAATGAAGTTTACATTAACACAGATGCTGGAAGAGTACAAAGACCATTGCTTGTTGTTGAAAATGGAAAACCAACAATTACAGAGGATATTGTTAAGCAGGTTAAAGAAGGAAAACTTATTTGGAATGATGTTGTTGAACAAGGATATATTGAATACCTTGATTCTGAAGAAGAAGAAAACGCACTGATTGCTCCAAGCGAGGACAAGTTAACAAAAGAACACACTCATTTGGAAATTGATGGTGCAGTAATTTTGAGTATTGTTAGTTCAATGATTCCTTATCTTGAACACAACATGGCAGGAAAAGCATTGCACGGAGCAAAAATGTTCAAACAAGCACAAGGATTTGGTGCAAGCAATTATAATCTTAGAACAGATACTGAAGGATACTTACTTCATTACCCTCAAAAGTCACTTGTTAAAACAAAAACAATGGATATGATTGGTTTGAATGAAAGACCACAAATCCAGAATTTTGTTGTAGCAATAATGCCTTATTACGGATTCAATATTTTGGATGCAGTAATAATGAACAGGGGTGCTATTGAAAGAGGATTAGCAAGAAGCAGTTATTTTAGAACTTATGAAAGTTCAGAAAACAGATACCCAGGTGGACAAATTGATAAGTTTGAAATTCCTAATGAGGAAACTGTAGGACATTTAGGTGAAGCTGCTTACAAAAAACTTGGAGAAGATGGTTTAATCCAGCTTGAAACTTATGTAAATGAAAACGAGGTTATTGTAGGAAGAACTTCCCCGCCAAGATTTTTAGAAGAAATTAATGAGTTTGGTGTTGTTCAGGAAAAAAGAAGAGAAGCAAGCATCACAATCAGAAAAGGAAAAGAAGGTCATGTTGACAAAATATTTGTTACAGAAGCTGATTCAGGAAATAAACTTATTAAAATAAAAATCAGAAGCGAAAGAATTCCAGCTCTTGGGGATAAATTCAGTTCAAGACACGGACAGAAAGGTGTTGTTGGATTAATTGTTCCTGAAGAAGATATGCCTTTTACACCAGACGGAATTAAACCTGATTTAATTTTGAATCCACACTCAATCCCATCAAGGATGACCATTGGACACTTACTCGAAATGCTTGCTGGAAAAGCAGCCGCAATGAAAGGAATTCAAATTGACGGAACTCCATTCGGCGGAGTTAAAGAAGATGAAATTGAAAAAATGTTAGAAAGCTCAGGCTTCAAAAAGAATGGCAAAGAAGTTTTTTATGACGGAACAACCGGGCAAAGATTGCACGGAGAAATATTTACAGGGCTGGTTTCTTACAGGAGATTATTCCACATGACCGCACACAAGATACAGGGAAGAGCAAGAGGCCCAGTGCAAATCTTAACAAGACAGCCAACCGAAGGAAAAGAAAAAGAAGGAGGCTTAAGGTTCGGAGAGATGGAAGGTGAAACTTTAGTTGGACACGGAGCTGCAATGTTGTTGCAGGAAAAGTTCATTGATGATTCTGATAAGGTTACAATGTGGGTTTCTGAAACCGCAGGAGTAATAGGATTTGAAGACCAGTTAAGAAAAACAAAAAGAGTTCTTGAGGTAAATGATTCCAAGATTTATCCTGTTGAGATGAGTTATGGTTTCAAATTATTGTTAGATGAATTAAAAGCATTGGGAGTTTACCCAAAACTAATACTGGATGATAAGGTTTAATGGTGTGATGCAAGATGATGACAAAACGAATCAAGTCAATTGAGTTTAGTATTTTAAGCCCTGAATTAATCAGAAAAATGTCAGCAATAGACATCAAGAGCCCTGAAACTTATGACAAAGACGGCTTCCCAATGGAAGGCGGATTAATGGATAATCATCTTGGAGTTATTAATCCAGGTTTGAGATGTAAAACTTGTGGAAACACAATGAAAAAATGCCCAGGACATTTTGGACACATAGAAGTTGTAAGACCTATTGTTCACAGCGAGTTTGGGAAAAAACTTGAAATATTAATGCATGCAACCTGTCAGGGCTGTGGAAGAATAGCTATTCCTGATGACAAGCTTGATCAATTAAGACCATTTATTGGTGATGATTCACTTGATATTGCAAAAAAGATTCTAACAAGAACTAAAAAAACAAAAAAATGCCCTCACTGTAGTGCTGAAAGAGGTACTGCAAGTCTTGATAAACCAACTAACTTTTACATGGAAAAAGACAGAATATATCCAACAGAAATTCGAGAATGGATGGAAAAAATCCCTGATAAAGATGTTGAATTCTTTGGTTACGGAATTAATAATTTAAGACCTGAATGGTTCATCATGACTGTTTTACAGGTTCCACCAATAAACTTACGACCTTCTATTACACTTGAATCAGGAATTAAAAGTGAAGATGATTTAACACACAAACTTGTGGATATTATCAGAATTAATTTAAGATTGAAAGATAATATTGATGCAGGAGCACCTCAGTTAATTATTGAGGATCTTTGGGATTTATTACAATACCACGTTACCACTTATTTCAATAACAATACAGCAGGAGTTCCTCCCGCAAAGCACAGAAGTGGAAGAGCATTGAGAACACTTGTGCAGAGATTACAGGGAAAGAAAGGACGATTTAGATACAACTTAACAGGAAAGAGAGTTAACTTTGCAGCAAGATCAATTATCACTCCTGATCCAATGCTTTCAATTAATGAATTAGGTGTTCCTAGTGAAATCGCAGACACAATGACTGTTCCTGAAATTGTAACATTAAACAACATGGCAGAAGTCAAAAAAATGATTAAAGATGGAAGGGCAATTTATATTTCAAGACCTGATGGAATGAGAAGAAAAATCGGCGAATCAAATATGGATACACTTATTGAAGAAATTGAAGTCGGTTACAGGTTAGATCGAAAACTTCGAAACGGAGATATTGTTTTGTTCAACAGACAGCCTTCACTACACAGATTATCAATGATGGCACACAGAGCAAGAATAATGGATGATAAAACTTTCAGATTAAACCCTATTGTTTGTAAACCATACAACGCAGACTTTGATGGAGATGAAATGAACATGCATGTTCCTCAGACTCCCGAAGGAATTTCAGAAGCAATGGAATTAATGCTAGTACAAAGCCAGATTATTTCACCAAGGCACGGCGGACCTGTGATTATTCTGGATGAAGATGGTGTTTCGGCAAGTTTTATTCTTACTCAGAAACAAACTGTTTTTGATAAAGAAAAAGCATTCAGATTTTTCCAAATCATGGGTTTGGCTGATATTCCAAAGCCAGATGTTGGCAAGGATAAATATTCAGGAAAACTTATTTTCTCACAATTACTTCCAAAAAATTTGAACATGGAATACAAAAGCAAATTCATGGGAATTATAACAGATCTTGATAAGAATCACCCTTTGTTGAAAGAGCCTTACAAGAATGATCTTATTGTTAAAATTGAAAATGGTGTTTTGAAATCAGGAATAATTGACTCAATGAGTCTTGGTGAAGGAAGAGGAAAACTTGTTGATGCATTAGCAAGAGATTATCCTCCAGAGGTTATTACAAACTTTTATGATTCTCTATCCAAAATGGTTGCAACTATTATAACCGAAGTCGGAATGACCAACAGTTTGGAAGAATACAAGCCAACTCAAAAGGTTTTGAAATTAAGAGAAAAAGCAATTGAAGAAATGCTTGAAATTACAAAAGACCATGTAAAGAGATATGAGAAAGGAACAATGGAACTTATCCCAGGAAGAACACTAAAGGAAAGTTTTGAAGTTAACATGATGAGAACAGCAGCTGAAGCAAAAGGAAAGCTCGAGAAACAAATCATGAAAGAAATTGTTGATAGTATTTTGGCAGATAAACCAGAATACAACAGTAATGTAATGATTTTATCAGGATCAAGAGGAAACATAATCAACCTTGTAAACTTATCCGGAATGTGGGGACAGGCATCTGTAAGAGAAGGACGCCCTAAAAGAGGATTCAGCAACAGGTTAATTGCTTTAAATCACAAAGGCGATGTTGGAATTGATGCAGGTGGATTTATTTACCACAACTTTATGGAAGGAATGACAAGCTTTGAATTCTTCTACCACGCAATGGGTGGAAGACAAGGAGAAGTAGACACTGGAGTTTCAACCAAGGTTTCGGGTTACTTATACAGAAGACTTGCAAACAGTTTGAAAGATCTTGTTGTTAACAATGATTCAACTGTAAGGACTGCTAACAAAAATATTGTGCAGTACAAGTATGGTGAAGACGGAATCTTCCCAGAGAAAACATTCAAAGGAAGAAGTATTTCAGTTGAGAGAGAACTAGAAAAAATGAGGGGTAAGTGATTTTCATGACTGCAACAAAAGAAACAAAAGTAAAGGCAAAGAAAGCAGTAAAAAAATTAGCAACCAAAGGTTCTGCAACTGAAAAAACCCCTGTTAAAAAAATTAAGAAAACTCCTGTGAAAAGAGCAATTAAGAAAAAGGATATTGAATACGAAAGAATGTTTATGCAAGGGGATCTTTTTGAAATTGAAGGAATGCCTAAAAAAGTACTTGATGATTTTGATACAATAACTGAAGAATTAAATGTTAAGGATAAAGAAAAAGAAAAACTTCTTGCACTTGTTAAAGCACGCTACGAAAAAAGCATGGTTGAACCTGGAGAAGCTGTGGGAATTATTACCGCGCAAAGTCTTGGAGAACCAGGAACACAATTAACACTTAGAACAAAACACTATGCTGGATCAGCTGAGGTAAGTGTTGGGTCAGGAATTCAGAGGGTTGAGGAAATTGTTGATGGAAGATTAAAAGCTAAATATCCAACAATGACAATTTACATTGGGGATGCAGAACTTATTAAAGATGAAAAAAAACTTACTGCTTTTGCAAAAACATTAATTGATGTAAGAATTGATGATGTTATTAAAATTAATGAAGATTTAAGCAAGGGAAAAGTAACTATTGAACTTGTACAAGATGCAATTGATTCAAGAAATGTTAATGTGGAAGAGCTTGTTGCAAAAATAAACAAGCACATTAAATTTGATGGAAAAAAGAAAGACAAAAATTTACTTGAATTTATTTTCAAAAATGAATCACTCTTAAAAATCAGGAGAACTCTGAACAAACTTAGATCAACAAGAATTCAGGGAGTTAGAGGAATTGACAAAGTTATTGTTACAAAAGAAAACAATGAAACAGTCATTAAGACAAGCGGGACTAATTTGAAAGCAGTTGTGAAAATGCCTGAAATTGATGGTTCAAGAACAACCACTAATGATATTAAAGAAATCAGTAAAGTTCTTGGAATTGAAGCAGGAAGAATGGCAATTGTTAATGAACTATCAGGAGTTCTAAAAGATAATGGAATTGCAATTGATATAAGACATATAATGCTTTTAGCTGACTCAATGTGCTTTGATGGAGAAATAAGAGGAATTGTAAGGACAGGAATTACAAGAGGAAAAGCAAGTCCTTTCGCAAGAGCAGCATTTGAGGAAACTGTTAAACACTTGTTAGACGCGGCATTTAAGGGAGAAGTAGAAACTCTTGAGGGTGTTGTTGAGAACATTATAGTAGGTCAGCCTATTAAGGTTGGAACAGGCAGAGTAAGCCTGGTGATGAAAAAATAAGGAGAGAGATATATGGCTAAAGTTGATGTTTCAAAGGAAATAAGACGTGCGGTAGACACTGGCAAAGTGATTTTTGGCACAAAAAACTCAGAGAAAAGCCTTAAAAACGGTTCAGGAAGGTTAATTATTATAGCAAATAATGTTCCAACATTAGCAAAGGAAAAACTCGTTTCTTTTGCTGAAATTGGCAAGACCCCTTATCATGTTTTTGAGGGAAACGGCCTTGAATTGGGCAGTGTTTGCGGAAAACCATTCACCATCAGTACTATGGTTATACTTGATTCAGGTAAGAGTAAAGTACTTGAGATAACAAAACAGTGACAATATTTTGAAAATCGGATTTGATGAAATAAGACTCATCAATGCATTGGATTCAATAGCAAAAGTAAGCGCTAAAGACTGCTTTGTAGAAGATAACACAATTGTGTATCTTATTCCTGATAAGGGCATGAGAAAAGCGATTGGCAAGAATGGTGCCACAATAGAGAAAGTAAAAAAGCAGCTCGGGAAAAATATTGAGCTTTATGAGTATTCTTCCAAACCGGAAGAGTTTTTTAGCAAGGCCTTTCACAAGGCAAGTGTTGAGGGCGTAGAAATAAAAAAAATGAAACAAAAAAATATTGCAATAATAAAAACAGATAATGCAAACAAAAGAGTAATATT
The DNA here is from genome assembly GCA_024653905.1 of archaeon. Lineage (GTDB taxonomy): Archaea > Iainarchaeota > Iainarchaeia > Iainarchaeales > Iainarchaeaceae > UBA493. The sequence continues at coordinate 7,188 of JANLGZ010000065.1, read as the reverse complement.
GCAAAATTTGGGAAGATTAAACAAAGTAAAAGAACTTGCAAAAAGGAATTACAATATTGAAGAAGTAAGAATCAGGTAATTGGGAAAAAAATTTTGGAATTGATGTTTATGGCAGAAGGAGAATTTGCAGCAAAAAGCCTCGAAAAAAAGAGGAAAAAATGGAGAGTAAAGGATAGAAAATACCAGAAAAAAATAAAGATGAAAATGGGTATGGATAAAAAAGAAGATCTCCTTGAAGCTGCACCTCAAGCAAAAGGAATTGTAATTGAAAAAAGAGGAGTTACTGCAAAACAGCCAAACTCAGGAATCAGAAAATGTGTAAGAGTTCAGCTTATTAAAAACGGAAAGCAAGTAACTGCACTAGCACCAAAGGATGGGGCAATTAAATTTATTGATGAACATGATGAGGTTACTATTGAAGGAATTGGAGGAGCTCAGGGCGGGCCTAAAGGAGATCTTTGGGGAGTTAAGTACAGAGTTACTCATGTTAACGGAATTTCAATGGAAATGCTTAGATCAGGAAAGAAGGAGAAGGTGAAAAGGTAATGAGCGAAGAAAATAAAGAACCTGCAAAGAAAGTCTTACCAATAGTGGACGCTCCCAACTCAAAAGAGTTGGTGTCTAGAACAGCAGGCAGAATGCTTATTTTTGGAAAATGGGATCCATCAGAGGTCAGGATTAATGACCCAAGTTTAATGAACAATGTTAGTCTTGAATCAAAAAAAATTCCACACACATTTGGAAAAGGAACAAGAAAAAGATTTGATAAAGCAAAAGTAAACATTGTTGAAAGATTAATTAACAAACTTATGAGGTCAGGACAGGGAAAAAGAAAACTGTCAGGGAAATTTGTTAGAGGAAGATATGTTTGCGGGAAAAAAATTCACGTAATGCATCTTGTAGAGAATGCTTTCGAAACAGTTGAAAAGAAAACAGGAAAAAACCCTATTCAAGTTCTTATTGAAGCAATCCAAAATACTGGTCCAAGAGAAGACACCACAAGACTGAAAAAAGGCGGGGTTTCTTACACAATTTCCGTTGATGTTGCACCTTTGAAAAAAGTTGATGAAGCACTGAAAAATCTTGCACTTGCAACTTTTTCAAGTTCATTCAAAAACAAGGTTGATGCTTCAGATGCACTTGCTAATGAGCTTATAGCAGCAGCAAATGAAGACAACGCAAGCTTTGGCGTAAGAAGAAGAGACGAAATGGAAAGAATTGCTAAAGCGTCAAGGTAAATGAGGTTTGATTTAACATGGCTAAAAAAGAAGATATTGTAAAGTTAGCGTCACAGCTGATGAACACAAGGGAACATATTAGAAACATAGGAATTGTTGCCCACATCGACCATGGTAAAACAACAATGACAGATAATCTTATTTCTGCATCAGGATTAATGAGTTCAGAGTTAGCTGGAAAGCAACTTGTAATGGATTCTGAAGATCAGGAACAGGCAAGAGGAATAACGATTAATGCTGCTAATATTTCATTAGTACACAAGTTCAAAAATGTAGAACACTTAATTAATTTGATTGATACTCCTGGACATGTTGATTTTGGAGGAGACGTTATCAGAGCAATGAGAGCTGTTGATGGAGTTGTATTAGTTGTTGATGCTGTTGAGGGAGTAATGCCTCAGACAGAAACTGTAATAAGACAGGCTTTGAGAGAATACGTAAAACCTGTTTTATACATAAATAAAGTTGATAGGTTAATTAACGAACTGCAGGTTACTGAACAGCAGATGCAGGAAAAGTTTGTGAAAGTTATTGCACAAGTAAATGATTTGATTAAAAAAAATTGTCCGCCTGAATTTAAAGAAACATGGACAGTAAAAGTTCAGAATGGAAGTGTTTGCTTTGGTTCGGCTTACAATAATTGGGCTGTATCAGTTCCAAGAATGGCTGCAACAAATATTAATTTCAAACAAGTTTATGAATACTTAAAAAATGAAGATCAAAAATCACTTGCAGCAAAATCACATTTAAGTGACGCTGTACTTGAAATGGTTATAACTCATTTACCAAATCCAATCCAAGCACAAAAATACAGAATGCCAATAATCTGGAAAGGAGAAAAGGAAAGCGAAATGGGAAAAGGAATGACTACTTGTGATGAAAACGGTCCGTTCTCAATGATGGTTACTGATGTTAGTGTTGATAAGCACTCAGGAGATATTGCAACAGGAAGATGCTACTCCGGAAAAGTCAAAAAAGGAAGCAAAGTATTTTTAGTGGGAAGTAAAAAAGAAATCCAGATTCAAAAAGTCGGAATTTTTATGGGCCCTGATTTTATTGAAGCGAATGAAGTGCCAGCAGGAAATATTGTTGCACTTATTGGATTGAAAGATGTTTATGCAGGAGAAACAATTGCTTCGGAAGAAATAAAACCATTTGAAAGTTTTATGAGCGAAGCAGAACCAGTAATTACAATTTCAGTTGAGGCAAAAAACACAAAAGATTTGCCAAAATTAATTGAAACTATAAAACAACTAACAAAAGAAGATCCTAATGTAAGAGCAACAATTAATCAGGAAACTGGCGAACACTTACTTTCAGGAATGGGAGAATTACACTTAGAGATTACTCAATACAGAATTGAAAAAACTCACAATATTCCAATTACAGTTTCTCAGCCGATTGTTGTTTACAGTGAAACTATCAGCAAAGATTCCCCTATAATTGAAGCAAAAAGCCCTAACAAACACAACAAACTGAAAATGCACGTTGAACTTATTGATGAGGAAACAAAACAGAATCTTATTAAATCTCATTTTATCGGAAAAGTTAAACCAAAAGATAAAGAAACTATTGCACTGTTCCAAGAAATGGGTTTTGGAAGAGAAGAATCCAAAAAAATCTGGGCAGTACACAACCATTGTGTACTTGTTGATGCAACTCGCGGAATTGAAGCTTTACACGAAATAAGAGAACTTGTAATTCAAGGTTTTAAAGATGCAATGGATCAAGGACCATTAGCAAAGGAAAAATGTTTCGGTATAAAAGTTGTAATAGATGATGCTACATTGCATGAAGATGCAATTCACAGAGGACCTGCACAAATGTTGCCTACAATTACAAGAGGCTGTTATGCTTGTATGCTAAGTGCTGATGCTGTTTTGTATGAACCAAAACAAAAACTTACAATTACAGTTCCGGAAAATTATATGGGTGCGGTTTCAACTGAATTAGGTTCAAGAAGAACCCAGATTAATGAAATGAGAACAGAAGGAGATTCTAGCATTATAATTGGAAAAGCCCCGGTAAAGGAATTAATCGGGTTCTCAAGCAACATCAGAGGAGCTACTCAAGGAAGAGCCCTTTGGACTGCTGAATACGCGGGATATGAATTGCTTCCACGCGAACTGCAGACTAAAACTATTGCAGAAATAAGAAAAAGAAAAGGAATGGATCCTGAAGTCAAGCCAGCTTCATTCTTTATGGATTAAATTTAATACTAAATAGCAAAGGAACAGAAAAAAACCAATAAAAGTTTTTTCTTTTTAGCCAAGCTTTTCTTTCCGTCCACGCGGATACAAGAAAGAAAAAGGTTGTTTTATAAATGTTTTTTATTAGTAGTACTTAGCATTTAAAAGCGGGTTTGACGCGTTTTTAGGAAGTTTTGGATTATTCAAGGAGGAATTATAATGGCAGAAAAACCACATCTTAATTTAGTTTTCATAGGACACGTTGATCACGGTAAATCAACAACAGTCGGAAGACTGCTTTACGATACCGGAGCTTTACCTGAACAGGAATACAGGAAACTAAAAGCAGAAGCTGAATCTAAAGGAAAAGGATCATTTGCATTTGCGTACGCAATGGATAACCTCAAAGAAGAAAGAGAAAGAGGAGTAACCATTGATGTTGCTTATAAAAAATTCACTGCTAAAAAGAATCAGTTTACTATAATTGATGCTCCAGGCCACAGAGACTTCGTAAAAAATATGATTACAGGAACCTCTCAAGCAGATGCTGGAGTTTTGGTTGTTGCTTGTAAAGAAGGACCTCAACCACAAACAAAAGAACATGCATTTTTGGCTCAGGTAATGGGTTTGAAACAATTAGTTGTTGCAATAAACAAAATGGACGAAGTTTCATATGATGAAGCTAAGTTCAATGTTACTAAAGCAGAAATGAAAAAGCTCTTAACCGGAATTGGTTACAAAGATGAACAAATTAATTATGTTCCAATTTCAGCATGGGAAGGAGAAAATATTGCAAAAGCAACAGGAAAAATGGCATGGTATAAAGAAAAAACACTTGTTGATACTTTGGATGATCTTAAAGCTCCAGCTATACCAACAGACAAACCATTAAGATTGCCAATTCAGGATGTTTATAACATCAAAGGAGTTGGAAGTGTTCCTGTTGGAAGAGTTGAAACTGGAATTATAAAACCAGGCGATAAGATTGTTGTAATGCCATCAGGCAAAACAGGCGAAGTTAAGTCTGTTGAAGCTCATCACGAGCAATTACCGCAAGCAATACCTGGAGACAACATCGGATTCAATGTAAGAGGTCTTGAGAAGAAAGACATTGCAAGAGGAGATGTTGTTGGACACGTCAGTAATCCACCAACTGTTGCAAAAGAGTTTACAGCACAAATCGTTGTGTTATCACACCCAACAGCAATACCTGTTGGATACACACCTGTATTCCACATGCACACAGCACAATTAAGCTGTACAATTACAGAAATAATGAAAAAACTTGACCCTAAGACTGGTGCAGTTAAGGAAGAGAACCCTAAGTTCTTGAAAACCGGAGATGCAGCAATCATAAAGGTTGTTCCTTTGAAACCTGTATGTGTGGAAGAATACAAAAAGTTCCCGCAGTTAGGAAGATTCGCAATCAGAGATATGGGACAAACAGTTGCCGCAGGAATAATCCTAAGTGTTACTCCGAGGTAATTGAATGAAAATGGGGATTTTCCCCAAATTTATTTCTTTTTAAAAGTGATGAAAAATGCAGACAGCAAGACTAAAACTAAGTTCCGGAGATTACACAGAATTAGAAGATATCTGTGGTAAAATACAAGAAGTAGCTAAAAGAACAGGCGCTAAACACTCAGGAACAATACCTTTGCCAACAAAAAAAATGATGGTACCAACAAGGAAGAGTCCTTGTGGCGGAGGCACTGAATCTTATGAAAAGTGGCAAATGAGAATCCACAAAAGAATCATTGATGTTCAGGCAGATGAAACAACACTCAGAAGAGTTATGAGAGTTGAAATACCTGAAAAAGTACATCTTGAAATCGAATTAAAAGAAAAGAAATAATAACTACTACATAACTGCTTTTAGTTTAAACCTTTTTTCCTAATAAATTATACTTATGAAAAAAATCACAAATTTTGCATTAAACCCTGATGAAGAAACACTTAAACAATTCAAAGAGTGTTATGAAGAGGATTTTGTTGAAAAGGCTTCTTTGATGCCGGATGCACACAGAGGATATGTTGCACCTATTGGAGCGGTTCTTGTTACTAAGGATTATATTGTTCCGTCCTGGGTTGGTTTTGATATCGGGTGCGGAGTTATTGCAGTCGAAATTAAAGGAAAGAATCTATTAGAAAAGATAAAAGAAAATGAGAATAATATTTTTGAGGAAGTAAAAGCAAAAATTCCTATGGGTGTTGGGGAAATTAATGATTTGAAAAATATTTCTAAAGGAACTCTGGAAAAGTATGAAAAGCTTTTGGAAGAATTCAGAAAAAAACCTCACAAAAAAGAAATATTGCAGTTCTTGGAAGGAAAAGCCATCCGCCATTTAGGAACTGTTGGTTCAGGAAACCACTTTATTGAAATTGGTTATTCAGAAGGAAAAACATGGATTGTGATTCATTCAGGTTCCCGCGGAGTTGGGTATAAAGTTGCTGAATTTTACATGAAAAAAAGCGCAGGCAAAGACAAGGAATTTGAAAAAACATACCCTATTCACAAGGATTCTGATGTTGGAAAGGAATATTTGAATATTCTTGATTTTGGTTTGGAATTTGCTTTACTTAACAGAATGGAAATGGTTCACAAAGTCATTGAAGCGCTGGAAAAAGTTCTTGGGGTGAAAATAGAGTGGGAATTATGGGTAAACAAGAACCATAATCACGCGGTTCCTGAGAAAGGAAAATTTATTCACAGAAAAGGAGCCACTCCTGCAAAAAAAGGAGAAAGAGGAGTTATTCCAGGAAACATGAGAGACGGTTCTTTTCTTGTTGAGGGAAAAGGAAACAAAGAATTTTTGGAAAGTTCTTCCCACGGAGCAGGAAGAAAATATTCACGGACTCAGGCACAGAAAAAATTTTCACTGCACGAATTTGAGGATAGTATGAAAGGAATTAAAGGAACTGTTTCAGAAGGAACTTTGGATGAATCACCAATGGCATACAAGAATATTTATGATGTAATGGATTGCCAAAAAGAAAGCGTGAAAATCATTAATCACATAAAACCCCTGATTAATTGGAAAGGGGAGAAAAAACATTCAAATAAAAAGAAAAACTAATTTTTTCGATTAAAATTAATTTTTTAATTTACGCTCAACAAATCCTATGAACCTATTCAATGCAACAGATCTTTTATTGAGAGTTTTTAGCTCATCAACATCAGCAACCCTGATAGCCCCATGCTGCACTTCGAATGATTTTAACCTATTTATTTCTTCATCCCAAACGGATTTCCTGTGCTTCAACCATGAAAGCCCAGTTTCATTCAAAAAGCTAGTGGCTAACTTACTAGCAGCCCATTCTTTTTCAGGAAGATTTTTTATTTGCCTCCATAGATGATCCATCGCAGTATTTTTTTCTGCGCTTACAATCATATGTGGATGAGGAACTACTGAACTTACACGCAGAGTATTATCCATTTTTCTTCTTTCTATTCTAGGCATTTTTTATCACTAAGATATAAATGCTAAGTACTTTATTAATCACTCTATAAAAAACACTCCATTAATAACTTAATCCCGTGAACAAAGGAAAAGGTTTATATATGTGTTCAACTGCAATAAGTATAGGCTCTGATGCCTTCGGGGGAATTCATTTTGAAACAATGGTTGATGTTAGGTTTGATAATTCTTTTTGCAGCACAAGTAAGTGCTTATTACCCATATGTGTATGATGGAGCTTATAGAAACCATTACACTGTTGTTGCGGGAAATTATTACGATTATTATGTGGACTACTATGTA
>JANLGZ010000062.1 GCA_024653905.1 archaeon | reverse complement strand
CTTGATTTTTTTATTTCTAAATCTAGCTTTTCAAAAAACCTTTTTGAACTGAACAATTCTGCTCTTTTTATGCATGCGTTTTTGTATTTTTCAGGATTTTCAGAAACCTTTCTCACAGCAACAGCCAAAGCATTAGCATCAGCCTTAACAAGAAAACCAGTAGCCCCATCAGACACAGTTTCCTTAAAACCACCCTCATCAACACAAACAACAGCCTTCCCGCTGGCCAAAGCCTCAGCAACACTCATACCGAAATCCTCATCAAGCGCAGTAGCAATAAAACCCCTGCATTTTGAATAAAGGTCTATAAGCTCGGGGTCAGAAACATTCCCTAAAAGTGTAACATTTTTTGGAAGCATTGATGAAATTTTTTTTGCGTATGCTTCAGAAACATCACCCTTCACAAAGCCCCCTGCAATAAACAGTTTTTCGCTTGGAAGTTTTCTGAAACACTCAAGCTGAAGCTCTATTCGTTTTGCGGGGTAAAGCCTGTTTACTGAAAGCCAATAACCCTGCGGTTTTCTGTTTTTGTAATTAGCAGTATTAATCGGAGGATAAACAATTACTGCTTGTTTTTTCAGGAATTTTTTAATCCTTTTTCTTGTATTTTCTGAATTGGTTAAAATTTTCTGAACTTTATTCACACCGAAAACAAAATAAAAAAACCTGAACAGTTCAGCAGAAAAAATGAAAATTATTTTTTCATGCAAAGGCAGAATGGTTTTGTAGAATTCTTTGAGGTCAAAAATTGATCTTTCCGGACTGTGGCAATACCAAAGATTGGGTTTGTGATTATGTGCAGCAAAAATGCTCCTGTTGCCGGAAAAAATGAAAAAATCAAATTCCTTTGAAAAGTCACAGAAAAAAAACTTCAAAAAAATCAGAATATTTTTGATTGGAAAAAACTGCGGAGTTGAACCCAAATCAATTATTCTAATGCCTTTACCACCCATGTCCTCTACAGCTTTCCTGTTTAGGTTTGTGGTTATTATGGTTGCGTCAAGTTTTTTCGCGGTATCAATTACAAGTTTTTCAGCACCGCCTATATTTTCAATAAAATCCTGAAAAATCGCGATTTTCATTTCAACCACTCATGAAACATAAAAGACATGTGCCTTGCCCCGTCCTGAAAAGACTTTAAATTTGAAGGTCCTTGTCTTTTATAATAATTAACAGGAACTTCGGCGATTTTCAGATTTAATTTAGCGGAATTCACAACCATTTCAAGAGCAAATTCCATTCCTTGTGTTTGAAGGTTCATTTTTTTGAAAGCACTTTTAGTGAAAGCACGGAAACCGCAATGCGTGTCCCCTAAATCAGTGTAAAAAAGGGCATTGAAAACGAAATTAAGGAAAGGGTTTCCAATGTACTTATGCAGGGGTTTCATTGAAGCTTGTTCCATATTACCCAAAAACCTGTTGCCTATAACAAAATCACAGCCATTATCAAGCTGTTCCAGAAATTTTGGCATTTCTGAAAAATCATAAGTGTTATCAGAATCCGCAATTACAATGTATTTTCCTTTGGCAAGAGCAAGACCTTTGAGATATGTGGCACCATAACCATTGATTAATTGCTTTACAACAATAGCCCCTTGCTTTTCCGCAACATCAGCAGAAGCATCTGAAGAATTGTTATTGGAAACAATAACCTCTCCGTTCAATCCAATGTTTTTGAAAACTTTCTTTGCTTTTTGAATGCAGATGCCCACTGTCTTTTCTTCATTGAGGCAGGGCATTACAACAGAAACATCCATAAAAAAAAATAGTCAAAAAAGCTTTTATACAAAGAACAAAGAAAGAAATATGGATTTAATCCTGAATTATCTTATGCCTGTATCAAGAGAAATGTCAAGGCCTGTTGTTTGACCTGCTTTTATTTCAACAGTTTTTACATACCCTGAAATTGCTAAATTATTCATTATTTCATAGGTGCCTTCGGGCAGTTCAATTAAGTAATTGCCGTTTTTGTCACCATGAAAATCAATGATTTCCAAACGCGGTCCTGGGTCCCCCGCGCCAATCTTGTAAACAGTAAAAGAGTAAGCAAGGTATGTTTGCTCTGTCGGCTGGCAGTTCGGATCAGGAGGGTTTCTTTCAACAGGACATATTGGACCTATTGAAATATGTCCCTGCAGGAATCCGTTTTTATTTGATTCCGGAACAGAAGCACCCCCCCAAAACAAAAATAAGCGCAATAAAAACAGGCAAGGGTTTTTCCATACAAACAAAG
>JANLGZ010000064.1 GCA_024653905.1 archaeon | reverse complement strand
TCCATTCTTTGTTTGGTGTTTTTTTGAGCCACTTGGCATACAGATCTACAAATTTGAGACGCTCCTCACGGTTGCGTTTTTTTCTTCTTCCATTTCCTCGAAATCTTTTTTGGTCAGTTGCGGTATTTTTTTCATAATATCTTCTCCGCCTGCTTTTTAACTTTCAGTTTCCGTGTTTGCCCATGTGCTTTTCGGGCGCTTAACATTTTTCGGGTTATTTAATTCACTTCATAATTTTTTCCGCAAGTTCTTTTGTTGTCCAGTTTTTTATCCGCGCATTTTTTAGGTGCTTGTCGTTGCTCCAAGTGTCTGCACCAATTGCCAGGGCACATGCAATATAGGGGGTGTCCTTTTTGTCGGAAACGATGCTTTGTGCAGCCTGGTAATAAAGGATTATTTCTTTGTCCAGAACGAGCTTGATTCTCCTAATGAGTCTTTTTGAAAGTTCTCCAAACTCATCTTCTTTGAGACCGCTTCTTTTCCTTAACTCCCTAGAATATTTCGCATATTCAGTTATAAGAAATTTTGGTGCAAAGAGTGCCAGTCTCCTGTCAAGGAGGAGGTTTCTGGTTATGGAGTCCTTGAGGAGTGCTGAAAATAGGATGTTTGCGTCAATAACCAGTTTCATGGGCAAGCTCCTCAAAATGCTTAATCATTTCCCTGTCGACCTTGCCCGCCAGTTCCTTTACATCTTTTTCATTCAGCATGCTTTCCGAGGCAAGCTTTTCAGTTTTTTCAATGTCATCTAGTTGCTGCCTTATTGCGGTTCTCGCTACTTCTGACCACTTGATGTGCGGATGCCTTTTCATGCGCTTCCTCAAATCTTCTTCAATTGAAAGAGTCATGCTAACCATTATGTTCACCAACATAATAACTACGTTGAACTGCTTAAATAACTTTTCGGTGCTGCCTTTTCCAGTGCAATTTTTTTCTGCATTTCTCTTATAGTCTTTATAAGTTTCTCTTTTCTTTCAGGAGTATATAATATTTTTATTGGCTCATTTTCCCTGTATTGGATATGGTAATTAAACCATTTGTAAAATTTAAAGTCACATTCGAATGACACGATATGTTGCGGTGGTTACTCCGGCAATGTTAGGAAGTTATACGAAAAAACCAGGAAGTAAAATATTCCATACAAATATAATGCAAGGAAAATAGTTCCGATAATAACAATCACTGCAAGAAGTATTTTGTAAATAAGTTTCATAAATATTTCTCCAATATTTCTCTGCAGTTTTCAATTGAAGTTTTTTCAAACTCTTTAAGAAAAGAGGTTAAAGAGGTTTTTTGGTCTGCAATTTTTTGAATGGCGTTTTCATCAAAATTATTCGGAAAAAAATTGAAAAAGTTGAATGTATCAATTCCCGGCTCTCTTAAGTATAATGCCGCCGCTGCTTTATATTTTAAAATATCCTCTTGTTTAAAACCCAAGTCTAATAAAACTGAATTGTCATCAGCTCTCAAAATATTTCCTGCGGCTTGGAATTGGAAAAACCACTCTGCTTTGCCCTGAAAAGAATCATCAACAAGAAGGTATAAAGAATATTTTTGGATTGGGTTGTTGACATCAATATTATAATAATTATAAATGCTTTTTTCCATTGAATGATTGTCGTTTGCCCAGACAGAGTCAACTATCAAGTGGGTTTCAAACCCTGCTATGAATGGCATTGAAGTGCTGCTTGCTTTCATTGCCTCAAAAAGTGATTTTTCGTCTTTTGGTTTGTGGGTAATTTCTCTGGGTGTGTTGTTGATGTATCTGATATCCGGAGCTATCGCACCGAAAAAATAGTCGTCAATGTTTTCGTGTTTTGAGATAAAATTTCTCTTTGAAAGCTTTTTCAGAACCAGATTAGCAATCCATTCATGGGTTAAAAGTCCAGCCATATTCAAAACACCATTTCAATTATTCTTTTATTTTGAAGTTATAAATTGTTTTGGTGCAATTTGCA
>JANLGZ010000061.1 GCA_024653905.1 archaeon | reverse complement strand
CTTTATATATTAAGTGAAACAGCATTAGTGCCTTTGCAGTGGACTTTAAACGAACTAATAAGCTGTAACCCTGCTTCTGCTAATTGCCCTAATTTTAGTTTTTCAGGAAGAATAAAACCAGTTGGAGCTTTGGTAACAGATTTTGCAGTTATAACTCCTGAAACTCCGATTAATTTAATGCAGGGTCGTGAGTATGAACTTATTTTGGATGTTCTTTACTTAAATCAGACTCAAGGAACTCTTACAGGCGTTGCAACAACTGTTGAAAATACAGCAACAACAATTACTGTAGCAAACTCTTCCACAATTACTGATAGGTTAGTTCCAAATGTTCCTGCGGGTGCATCATTTATTTTAACTCCTTTGCTTTCAACAGATTCAACAAAAATAACTTTCGGTCTCAACAATGAACTTGCTGATAATAATGTTCAGTATGAATTTGTTATTGCGGATAAACAAACCCTGCAGTTAAAAGTAGAACCAATGAAAATGCTTACTCAAACACAAACAACTTTTGTTGTAACTGTTCAGGATTCTGCAGGAAATAATGTTCCTGGTGCTGATGTTGTTTGGGCAGGAAATAATACTTTCATTACTCCGACTGCAATTCCTGAAAGGCAAAATGGGGTTCACATTATCACTATTCCAGGCAGACCAACAGGGAATAAAATTTTCTTTAAAGCAACAAGAGCATTTTACAATGCTTCTCCAATTGTGGAGGTTAATGTAGTTGACAGTTCTTCAGTTGAATTATCTCCTGTTGGTTTTGAATGTGTTACTATTGTAAGGGCTACGCCTGCGGGTGCAGGATTTGATCAGTATGAATATCAGGTTACAGTGCCTCATGGAAATATTGTTTCATTTGATCTCAAAGCAACAAATTGTCCAAGTAAAGTTAAAGTTGGTTTGAATGTTCCGTTTGTAAGTACTGCCAGTACACAAATAGTAAATGGTGCAATTCCATTATCTGGAAGAAGGGGTTCATCAGGTTCTTGGACTACTTTGCTTAATAATTGTGATAATTGTGATTCAATAGTTCTTGAAAAAAATGATACTTATACTGTCAGAACTACTGCGGATAAATTATTGGGGCAGTATGATGTGGAAGTAAGACTCAAGTATGATGATATAGGGGTCCAAACTTCAACCCAAGAATACAAACTTGCTTATTTGGTGCAGGTTATTGTCACAAGAGATCAAACTAATCCAGGGCAATTGTTTTCCATTGACAAAACAAGATTTAATATTATAACTGAGCCTCAGTCAGCAACAATAACAAACCATGCTTTTGCTCCGTTTGCTGATTATTGGTATCCAATTGTTAATTTTACACAAGAAGCACAAGGGCGATTCAGTGTTGAGGACAGGTTTGATGAACTTGAACCTGTTTCTGTGAATTGGACTGTTACTGCAAAAGGGCTCGATGCATACAAAGAATATCTAATCGTTACTGCCGAACAAAAACCTGCTTGTGAAACTCCATTGCCTGGCTGTTTCCAGTGTGCATGGATTTGTTCTGATACAAGCTGTGGTGAAGCACCTGAAGGTTGTGAGGGGACCAAAACATTTAGCATAGCCAATCCTGCTGGTGTGGAAAGCATATTCCTTGAGGAAGTTTGGTTTGAATTAGGCGGGGGGGCAACTGTTTATGTTGTTGATTTGGATGGAGTAGAGACTAAAGTATTTGAGCATGTTGCAGAGGGCTGTACAGGAACAGCGGTTGATAAAGTAACTCCAAACATTAACATAACTCCAAATATTATTGTAAATAATTTGATTAATGCTGATAAAATCAAGGTCGTTGCAACAACCGGAGGGGAATCATGCTCTTCTAATGATGCTTATGCTGGCGTTAAAATTGCAGTAAACCGCGGTTCAAGAACAATTGACTTTGAACAGGAAGGCGGTCCGGTTGATATTGTTCCGACTGTTGAAAATAGAGGTTTTACTTTAGGGGAAGTGGATTTATCGCAGATTCCTTTGCTTGATTTTTCTTCAGGTGATTTCGTGGATTTGAGTGTTACAAATACTCCTTCTTCCGTAAAAACATGGCTTGAGGGAAGCACAGACGGAAAAATGATTGTAAAAGGAACTTATGTGGGCACAGGATTTACAAGGGCCCCGGCTATACCTTTCTCTGTAGTCAATAATGCATTGGTCGGAAGAGCTTATGGTCTTTTGAAAGTTGAAGATTATGTCAGACCAAGCGATATAACAATCGATTCTCCTACTTATCCTTTAATCTATAAAATCACTGCAACAGATTCTGAAAGTGCATCAAGTTCACTTGACAGTGCAGAGGTAAGTATTCCTGCTGATGGAGTTGAAGTGGATTTAGGTTTGCCTAATATTCCTGTAATTGCAGGAACTGGGGTTTCTTATACTATTACTGATTTGTCCGATAAGGTTATTTCTTATTTTAAGGATTCACGAGGACGACCGGTTTTTAATATTACTAAAGAGGATTATCAGGCACTTGCAGATAAAAAAGTATATGCAAGAACCGCTTATGCATTTTCAAATTCACAGAAACTTAAAACAGTTATTCTTGTTGATACCTCGGGGAGCATGGATGATGAATGGGCAAGCATTTGTGCTACTGTTGAAAAAGTTCAGGCTGATCTTCAAGTGAGTTTTGAAATGGCAAATGAAGATTTTAACATAATTGGAATGCAAACCAAGAGATCAGAACCATGTGCTGAACAAATCAGAAAATGGCCTTCGGATTTTTCAGTTAATGGTACTTCATTAGCTTATTCTTATATTGATCATGCGGAAGAAGCATGGGGTGTAATTGGATATGATTTAATCAAAAATTCTGATTGGAGCGGAGATTCAAGAAAAATGATGCTTATTATAAGTGATAATGATCCTACTGGTGCAGGAAGCGGTAACACCTGGAGAACCGATGTTGAAGAAGATGTTGTTGCGCAATTGGTTAAAGTAGCCAATGAAAAAGGAATTTCGTTATTCTTTTTGTCTCCTTCGGGAATGGAGGTTATCAGCAAGGATAAATTCGGAGACCCTGCTGAAAATGATGCAACTGAATTAATGAAGTGGGCTGCTGTACAAACCGGCGGAGAGTGGAGTGAATACAGTGATGATCCAAACAATGACTTTGGAACTGAAAGATTTGTGCTGTTAATTGAAAGGTCATTGTATAATCCTCAGGCAGAGTATTTCCAAGTGAGACTTGATGCAGGAAAAAGCAATGTGTGTTATGGGGCTAATGATGAAGAAGGCATTACAGGCGCAGATGCTGTTCCAAGAATACTTCCAAGCTGGGATTGGGATGATGTACTGCTTGATTCCTGTGACTATTCTGAGTTTGGCAGTTTTGGCTTAAAAGACAATAGTGATTTTGCTTATTGTGATGCCACTCAATTCACAACTGAACTTTTGAAGAAACTGGACAGGTATAATAAGGAAGTAATTATTGGCAGTGATAGTACCTATGCAGGAGAATATTTGGGATTCAATTCTTACTTAATGAGAGATGGTTATACAGCAGACTTTAAGGGAGATTATGCTGCTTATTTGCATTCACTTTTTGAACAGGTTCCGGATTCTATTTTAGGTGCGGATGGTGTTCTGAAACTTTTAGAATCTAATAGAATAATATTCAATGTTCCAGAAGAACGCCCTGCAAACTCAAAAGCACTTCCATCAACAGGAATTTATGCAATTACAATCAGCCATGTGTTTGATGATCCTACTCATCCATTTTTCTTTGTTGGTCAGAACAAACCAAATGTAACAATTAATGTTACAATTAATTTGGTTGAAGAGCTTCGCGGAGGCAACATGCTTTATTATCTGCCAATTGACGGCAAAGTAGGAGAGCTTGCAAACAGTCCTGGTGTTTTAGATAGGGTTGGTTATGGTACTGGGTTTACTGGGGATATTTCACAATTAGGTTTGTATACTCTTGAGGGGGCAGGTGCAATCCAAATTACTGCTGTACAAGGAACACCATTAATACCACAAGTAATATTGAGAAAGTATGAAGACTTTACTAAATTAAATAATACTTCAAGAGGAAACATCCTCGCATTAACAACCGCAGGAGGTGCCACTACAATGGAGTTTACTCCTAGCCAGCCTGTTCCGATTGCAATTGTTGCATCAAACACTAAAACAAACGGAACAACAACTAATGTACCTGCTTACCTTGTACTAAAAAGCGGTGCTTCCGGAATACAAACAATCAGTGGCGATTATCTAACTCGTTGGACAGGCTTTTCTTCAAACTTACAAAATAGTTGTACTATGTTTAATGGAAATAGGCTAAGTGAATATAAGAATCAAAGTGACAGCCGCCTTGGTGCTTTAGCTTCAGCATGTAAAACTGCAGGTAATAGTGCAGATAATGCATTTGGATTTGAATGGAGTAGTGCTCCGCAAGGTTCAGTTGGACTTAAAACAATATTTTATGTTCCTCAGAACTCAGATTATTTTGTTGCAAACCCCTGCCAAGCATTGACTAATGCTTCATTGAACATTTACAATCTTAATGGTGTTGTGAATACAAATACACAAATTCCTCTTGCTTCAAATGCAGATATAGGGGAAGTTGTTTCTCTAACTGATATATTTGATTTAATTGAGAATGAATATGTATGTGTTTCTGAGGGGCCTAATAAACCAACAAAGTTCTGGTGGAACCCTGAGAAGGTCTTTAATGATTTAGTGCTAACTCATTCAAATGCGATTTGCCCTAACTATTGCGGTGACAGACCTGATGGATGTTCACCATAAAAAATTTAGTTTCTAATTCAGAGAAACTTCACTAATAAATTTGATTAAAAAAGCAGTGAAGTGCTCACTAATTTTCTTCTTTTTTTAATAAAGCCAATATTTAGTTGGCTCACTATAAAGAATTTGTTCTCTGTTGTTTTTATTTCTAAGATATGGGCTAAATGCTTTATAATATATGGGGGGAAGTGTGTGTGGCTGAGGCGAGTATAAAATAAAGAGGTGATTTTTGGGGTTGTTTTATTGGACTTTGAATAGTAAACTAATTGTAGTTTAGTAATTAGATTGTTAGAATTTTTTTGAGTTATTGGCAGTTTGCGCTAGCAAAATCCTGACCTTTCAAAGTTAAGTTGTGCTCGAAGTAAAAGTCCTTTCCAAACTCAAAGGTTAGTGTTACTTTTCCTAAAGTGTTTCCAATGTATAAGTATGGTGCTGTGCTTCTGAAAAAATCTTTTTGGTAAATATCTGTTGTTTTTCCTGCTTTAACTGCAAACTTATATGCTGCATTGGTTGTGATTGAATCATCCGCGCTTTCAGATTCCGATTTTAAAGTAACTTTATTATTATAATTAAAATCGCTTGTTCCTGTGTTCTTAAATTTGACGATTTTTACTGCTAATCCTTTTTCGCCTTCAAAATCAGTTGCACACCAATAAGTTAAACTTTCAACTTTAATATTTGAAAGCAATTCTGCTTCTGGTTCAGGTTTTGCTTCACAATCACAGGAAGAATTACAAATCTGGCTTGAACTGCAATCTGAATCAGCTTCGCATTGTTCGTCAGTTTCCAAATCATTATTGCCACAAACAGGATCAGGGTCATTATTAGGGTTAGTATTTGTATTAGGCGTAGTATTCGTATTTGGGGCAGTATTGTCTGTATTAGCAGTATTAACTGCTGTATTTGGATTAGTATCGATTAGAGGAGTGTTATCAACAACAGTTCCTTGATCGCTTGTAACGAAAAACAGAACAAATCCTGTGACTGTTACAACTCCTATAAGTGCCACAAATAAAAACACGAGTCCAACAACTAAGACCAGTGCAATGATTTTATCTCTATCCATTAACAAAAATAACGAACAAATATTCTTTAAAAGCCTGCTGTTCATAACTAAATTGAATGCAATCTACTTTTTCTAAAACTGAAGAAAAAATAATGATGAAGGGCACTCATTTGATGTTTGAATGTTTTGAATGCGATAAAAAATTGCTTAATGACAAGAAAAAAATAACCTCTTTTTTAGAGGCACTTCCGGCTAAAATTAATATGAGAATTCTAAAAGGGCCTATTGTTGTTGATTATAAGGGTAATGATTCATGGGATAAAGGCGGCATTACAGGTTTTGTTCTTATAAATGAAAGTCATATTAGTATTCACACTTTTGTTCATGAGGGTTTTTTTAGTGCTGATGTTTACTCTTGTAAACATTTTGAAGTTGAGGGGATTATTTTATTATTTAAAGAATTTTTCAAGTCAAAAAGAGAAAAAATTCAAATTGTTGAAAGGGAGCTTGAATTTACAAAATGAGGTGTTATTATGGGTGAATTGATTTATTCAGATACAGCAAAAGGAATGATGGATGTAAATTTCATTTATGAAGGGGAAAAGCAGATTCAAGGTGTTCCAAACTCTTTTATTGGAAAAAAACTTGAAACAATTTATCTTCCTGAAAAAAATATTTTTATTGTCGGATTAGGAAAAAAAGAAGAACTAAAATTGGATTATTTCAGAAGAGGTGCTGCACGTGCGGTAAAAACAGCATCTGTTTACAAAATAACAGGGATTCACTTTTCAATAAATACACCTTCAAAAGAAAATTGTATTGCATTATTGGAAGGGGCAATGCTTGCAAATTATTCATTTGATAAATATAAGTCTAACGAGGATAAATTTTTCAAAATAGAAAAATTTTCATTTCCGCAAAAAGCAAAGAATTATTCCAAAGAATTAAACGAATCGCTTTTAGTGTGCAAAAATGTTTACTTAACAAGAGATCTTGTTTCAGATTCAAGTGATGTTGTTACTCCTGATTTGCTTGAAAAAACAGCAAGAAAAATTTCAAACAACTCAAAAATAAAAATTAAAGTACTGCATGAAAAAGAACTGAAAAAACAGGGTTTAAATCTTCTTTATGGGGTTGGAAAAGCAGGCACAAGCAGACCTCGTCTTATAGTGCTTGAATATGAGGGCAGTAAAGGGTCTGATGAAAAAATAATGTTTGTGGGTAAAGGAATTACTTTTGATTCTGGCGGACTGAACATTAAAATAGGCACTAATATGTTTGATATGCGTATGGACATGGCTGGTGCAGCAACCGTGTTAAGTATTATAAAGAGTGCTGAAGAACTGAACATGAAAAAAAATATTGTTGTATTAATGCCTTGTGCTGAAAATCTTGTGGATTCAGCATCACAAAGACCAGGGGATATTTTGAAATCTTATTTGGGAAAAACTGTTGAAAATCTTAATACTGATGCTGAAGGAAGATTAGTTCTTGCCGATGCAATTGCGTATGGAATCAAAAAATACAATCCAAAGCTAGTTGTGGAATAGTCGACCCTTACAGGTGCTATGGTGCTTGCTTTAGGTTCTCTTTGTGCAGGAATGATTTCTACTTCAAAAGAATATCAGGATAAAATGTTCGAAGCGGGTTTGAGTACTTATGAAAGAGTTTGGCCGATGCCTATTTTTGAGGAGTATTTGGAAGAAGTTAAAGGTGAAAGAGCTGATTTTAAGTCAATGAACAAAACAAGAAATAATGGTGCTATTTTTGGCGGGGCTTTTTTATCCAAGTTTGCAGAAAACAAACCGTTTATTCATTTGGATGTTGCGGGAACTGCAATGCTTGATGAACCAAAAGATTATATGCCCAAAGCAGGTTCAGGTTTTGGGGTTAGGTTAGCAATCGAGTTTTTGGAAAAAATTTAACCTAAAAGCAAACGCTTTAATTCAGAGGTTAAATTCCCTGTACTACATTTTCACTTTTGTTGAACCACTCGCGGTCTTTTTCTTTCATCATTTTTTCGGATTCAGTTGGTCCAAAAGAGTTCTTGCTGTAAATAATCGGCTTTTTTTTCAATGCAATGGCCTGATCAATTATTTTCCATGATTCTTCGATTTCGTCTGCTCTGATAAAAACCGATTGGTCTCCGTCAAGGGCTTCATGAATAAGTGTTTCATATGCTTCCGGACTGTTAGGCCCGAATGCGCATTGGTGACAAAAAGTCATTTTTACTGACATTACTTTCAGTTTTTCTCCAGGTGCCTTACCATTTAATCTTACAAGCATTCCGTCTTCGGGCTGTATTTGTATTACAAGATAATTTGAAAGAATTTCCTGACCTTTAAACATGCTCAGATTAGGCTCTTTGAACTGGATATAAATTGATGCAAATTTTTTTCCAAGATTTTTTCCAGAGCGAAGATAAAAAGGAACGCCTTTCCATCTCTTGTTGTCTATAAAAAGTTTCATTGCAAAAAAAGTTTCAGTATTGGAATTTCTTTTCACTCCTTTTTCCTCAGTGTAACCTTCATACTGGCCTAGCACAACATTTTTTCCGATTATTTTTCTGATTGATTTTAGAACTTTAACTTTTTCATCCCTTATTGATTTAGCATTGAATTGTTTAGGGATTTCCATTGCGGTCAGGCATAAAAGCTGAATCAAATGGTTCTGGCCGACATCTTTCATGGCCCCTTCTTGGTCATAAAAGTTGCTCCTGTTTTCCACGCCAAAATTTTCAAGCAGATTAATCTGCACATGGTCAATATTTTCAGCATTCCATAAGGGGGAAAAAATCCTGTTTGCTCCCCTCAAAACACCTATATTCTGCACAAGCTCCTTTCCTAAATAATGGTCAATTCTGTAAATCTGGTTTTCAGCAAAAACCTTTCTGATTTCTTTGTTCAGTTTTCCTGCGCTTATTTCATCATTGCCAAAAGGCTTCTCAAAAACAACCCTGCACCAGTTTTTTTTCGTTTCTTCTGCAAGACCGAATTTTTTTAGGTTTTTTGCAATTCCTTTAAAGTGCTTTGGTAAAGTAGCGAGGTAAAATAATTTATTGCTTTTAATATTGCGTTTTTTATCAAGTTTTTTCAAAAATTTTCCAAGATTTTCATAACCCTCCATTGTATCAAAATCAAGTTTTTGGTAATAAAGTCTTTCCTCAAGAGTTTTCCATGCAGCTTCATTTCCGCTGATTTTTTTCTTCACCAGTTCTGAAAATTGTTCGTTTGAAAATTCGCTTCTTGCAACAGCAACAATTGAAAAATCATTTCCCAATTTGTTTTTTGAAATAAGCCTGTGGATTGCAGGAAACAGTTTTTTTTGAGCAAGATCCCCTGTAGCCCCCATGATAATAAATGTAAAATCATTCTGCATACTCATCACCAAAAACAGTAAAAACCAAAACATTCTCTGCATTCATCGAAATCTTTGCAGGGCATTCAGTATAATCTGTTTTTTCATCAGCAAATTTTTTGTAGGCATTTTTTTTTGATTCAGAAGCAAATAAAAAAATAATTAGTTTTGCATCAGAAATTGATTTTGGAGAAAGAGAAATCCTAGCTTTTGGTTCTTTTGGCGCGTTTTTTACTTTAATAAATCCGATTTCTTTGCTTTTTATTGATTCATGGTTTGGAAACAAAGAAGCTACATGTCCGTCTTCTCCAACACCTAAAACAACCAAATCAAATTTTTTAATCGCATCAAACTTTTTATTATAATCATCAATTCCTTTTTCAACTTCGAAAGAATTAGTATGAATTCCTTTTACTTTTGAAAAAAACAAATCATTAGCTTGTTTAAAATTAGACTCTTCACTATCAATTGGAACCATTCGCTCATCAACCATAAAAACATTTACTGCATTCCAAATATTTTGCTTTGCTAACTTTTCCAGAATTCCTTTTACAGAATTTCCTCCAGGAAGTGCCAGTGAAAATTGTTTTTTTGAATTAGTAATTTCTTTTACAATTACTTGTGCGGCTTTTGAATTCATTTCTTCAAAACTTTTACAATGAACTGTCTCAAACATAAATATAATTTAATATAATTATTTTTTTGGAGGAATATGCCCGCCAAAACCAAATCTTAATGCGCTAACAACCTTTGTGTCAAAACCCTGCTGTTTGAAAGAGCTTTTTCTTGCTTTCATTGCAGTCTCAAGCATAGGCATTTTCACATTAAGCTCTTTGGCGCTTTGTAAAGTCCAAGTTCCAGTAGAACCCCCGCCAACAACCCCGCTTTGCCTTCTCAATTTTGAATCTTTTTTAAATGCGTCTGCAAGTAAATCAATTAACCAGCTTCTGATTACAGAACCATTCTGATAAACCTTAGTGACTTCTCTCATATCAAGGTTATACTTGCTTTTTTCAAGTACTTTATAACCTTCTCCATAAGCCTGCATTAATGAATATTCAATCCCGTTATGCACCATTTTTACAAAATGCCCAGCACCACTTTTACCCATATAACCGTAACCATTTTTCACTGCAAGGTCTTTGAAAACTGGTTCAACTTTTTTGAAAGCGCTCTTTTCACCGCCTACCATTACAGAAGCACCATTCCTTGCCCCTTCCAATCCTCCTGAAACACCTGCATCCAAAAAATGAATTCCTTTATTTGCAAGTATTTTCCCTCGCTTCACCGAGTTTTTCCAGAAAGAGTTCCCGCCATCAACAACAATATCTCCTTTTTTCAAAAAAGGCTGTAAACTTTTCAGCACTTCATCAACTGGTTTTCCATGAGTAACCATAATAAAAATAATTTTTGTTTTCCCAAGTGCGGAAGCAAATTCTTCATAAGTTTGAGTTCCAACTGCGCCTTTTTTTACTAATGGGTTCATTGCTTTTGGGTGTCTTGCATAAAGAACAATTTTGTGTTTTTTTTCAAGAAGCCTTTCAACCATACGGCTTCCCATTTTTCCCAAACCAATAAAACCAATTTTCATACAATCACTCTGCATTTTTTAATAAATATTTTTATTTAATTTTTTTTGTTTACTTTTTTTTGTTTAATTTTTTTGTTTTACTTTTTTTTATGCTTTTTTATTGACTATTTTTTTTATTCAAACAAGTTTTCCAAATTCTTTTGGAGTGTCCTTGTCAAACTGAACTATTCCTGATTCGGTTAATTTGTGCGAAAATAATTCTTTGAAAACCCCAAACGGCATTGTGGCAATATCTGCTCCCTCAAGGGCACATTCACGAACTTGTCTTGCATTTCTAAGTGAAGCGGCAAGTACCTCGCTTTTAATCCCGTAATTTCTGAAAATCTGCACACACTCGCTTATAAGGTCTATTCCGGAAACAATTCCATTATCATTCAGCATATCACCATCATCTTCTATGCCCCCTGAAGGGAAGTAATCTGTTTTTTCAAATTTCATTTTTGATTCCGTTCTCAAAAGATCATCAATTCTTCCTGCAAATGGGCTTACAAAATTAGCCCCTGCTTTTGCCGCGGCCAGTGCCTGTTCTGGAGTAAAAATTAAGGTACAGTTAACTGGGATTTTTGCTTTTCTTAATGTTTTAATTGCGATTAAACCATCAAATTCTTTTTCTTTTTCATTCGGAAAACTTGGATTAATCGGGATTTTGATGTAAACATTTTTTGCAACAGGATTAAATTTTTTAAAAAGTTTTTTTCCCTGTTCAATCATTCCTTTTGCATTTAATTCAGTTACTTCCAGTGAAACAGGTGTTCCCTTTGCGATTTTAAGAGCTTTTTTTAAGTAGGTTTCAAGGCTCATTTTTTCGCCTTTTGCCTTTGCTTCATCAACTGCTTTTTTCACCAAAGAAGGGTTCATTGTTATTCCGTCACAAATCCCTGCTTTGTAAACAGTTTCTATTTCACTCAAAATTGCAGAATCTAAAAAGAACTTCATTAAATCACCGTTAGAATTAATGAAGAATTGATTATAAAAGTTGCTTTTGAAAAGTTTAAATAAGAGTTAAAACTTTAATTTAAAATCGCTCCTCGCTTGGAAGAAATGGTAATTAAACGTGTTTCCTTTGTAACCTTGGAGGAATAGGATTGCGTTTCTTCTGAATTGCGGGTTGTTTCATAAATTTTCTATAAAACTCAAATGCTGTCTTTCTGGTAATTGTCATTTTTGCAGTTCTGTCGCTTGTACTGAACCCGTGTCTTTCATACCACCTTATCAACGCAGGTTCTTTAGTCCATATATCAGGGGATGCAATCAAGTGAATAGTCTTACGAGTAGGTTCCTTTTTCAGGTATGAAAACATGGCACGCATAAGCAATTGTGATGAAATCCTTCCCATGCCTCTTTCCGAAGGGTTGACAAAGAGTCTATTGAGTAGATTGCCGTCGAACATGCAATAGCCGACTATTTTTCCCTCCTTTTCTGCCACAAAAACATGTTTTTTTCGTTCAAGGCTGATGCCCCAGTTTGGGTCATCGATTTCTCTGAGCATCCTTTCCATTTCCGTATCATTAGCCCACTTGTAGACAATTTGATTGCTCATTTTTTCTCACCTTTAAAATTAATGAAGAATTGATTATAAAAGTTGCTTTTGAAAAGTTTAAATAAGAGTTAAAACTTTAATTTAAAATGGCCAGAAAACCAATTACTTCATCAGGAAAAGACAGAAGAGGCGTAATTCCTGCTACAGATAAAATTAGTGAAAGATTAATTCCGGATTCAAGGAAAAGATTATCCAAACTTAAAGGCTTTGATTTTGAATCAGCTTATTCCAGAGTTTATTCTAACCCTAACACTAGAAAGATAACTCCTGAAAAATTTAGGCTTGTTTGCATCACGCTTATTGCAACTGATTATAGCACTAACATGATTTCCCGAGGATTAGGTGTTGCTCAGGATACTATACTTAAAATAAACAAGATTCTGGGGTTGCGTTCTGCAGCCGATGTTCAGGCTATAAAAGCACATTTCCAAAAATTGGCTTATCTAAAACCCGGTATTCCTGTTGTGCCTCCTGAACCTGTGCATGAATTGCCATTAAGCGTTTGGAAAAAAGGATTAGAGCTTCTTGAAAAAGACAATCTTGAAAAAGATACAGGCCTTACTCCTGAACTAAGAAAACAATTGATTGCAAGAGCGAAAGCCGAAATTGGAAAAAGGAAACAATAAAATATTTACTGTTTATCTTCTGCGCATTTGTCTTGCGAGTTTGGGCAATCCCTGAATTGGTATGCCTGAACGTTTAGGATTAATCCAAATTAATGGTTTTGAAGGGCTTACTCTCGGTGGTTTTTTGGATGTCACTTTTACACCTTCGGGAATAGTTGCAGGTTTTATTTCTTTATAACTGCCATCAGGATATGAAATAATTGCTCTTGCGGGGTGTCCCATCCTAGCCTCTAAAATTTCCATTGTGCCGTGTGATTTTTCTTTTTGCACAAAAATGTTTCCTTCTTCAACATGTTTGCTCATATTAGGCAATGCTTCGATGAATTCCCCTAATAATGTAGATACACAAGATTTTCCGTTAATTATTTCTGCTGTTTCACCAAAAGCTTCCACTTCTACTCCTTTTGTTAACTTGAATCCTCTGGCAGTAATAATCCTGAATAAGCCCACTGGTTTGAACTTCTCTTGAATAACAACCAATCTCCCGCCAAGTTTTTCACGGGCATATCTAAGAAGTCTCATTTCGTGTTCCCTTTTAGTGAGCTGTAAAGAATGTTCCAATTCTTTGTTTTGAATAGCGAATATATTTACTGACGGGTTTGTAATCGCAACAAACAGCGAGTCTTTTCTTTTTGCAGCATCATCAACTGCTTTTTTGTAAAGTTTTTCTGATTTTTCTCTTATTTGCTCTACTTCATCAGGAGTTGCCTTGCTAAGTCTTTGCATTACAAATTTACCCCATTCTATCTCTGCATTAACGGGGGCTATTTTTTTAGCTTGTATTTTTCTAGTTAATTCGTCAATTTTTTTAATGGCTTCAGATGTCTGTAAAAATTCCGGAAATTCTTTCTGATGCCATTCATGTTCAAGTAGATTAGCATATAATTGGTTATCTGGCATTGGATCATATGCATAACCCGATGCATTTTTTTTAGAACGAATCGTCCTTCCCGTACCGTAATATCCCCAGTATGGATGAACCAGAAAAAACACTTTTTTCATTGGTTTCAGTTTAGTGGGATCGTATGTTTTAGACATCAAATACTAAAAAACAACTTCTAGTATATAAAATGCGGTTTTTAATGAAAATAAAACCC
>JANLGZ010000051.1 GCA_024653905.1 archaeon | reverse complement strand
CAAAAGTTTCAAGAGCACAGCAGAACCCAACACTGGTATTCCAGCCTTCAAACGCAACACCAGTAATTTTACAAATTGATAAACAAAGCGCAGGAGATGCTTACGCAATTTATCAGGCAGGAATTGATGGAGATGCTGTTGATGTAGGAAACACAATGACCTTGTGGAACGGTGTCGGGGCAACATGCAGAGGCTTTGATGACAGAGTAATGTCACAACAGCAGTTTGTTCCTGACACACACGGAATAAGCACAAGCTGTGCATTAGTGGGACAAAATGAGAGAAGCAAATATGCATTAGAGTTTTGCACTGACCCAATTAACTTCGGAAGTGTATTTTATGAATCTGTATTTTATACTCCGCAGGATTCTGATAGTTACTTACAATTGGTTGATGTTTCATCAGATAATGCTAATTTAATTGGTTCTACAGAATCAGGAAAACTTGTGAGACTGAACGGCAACGGCATTACTTCAAATGTTGCAAGCATGGAAGACGTGTTTAATTTGGTGAAGGATGAATACGTTTGTATTACTGGCACCAATCTGAATACGGAATTCTTCTGGAACCCGAAAAAAATATTCGAATCATTCGAAAACAAAGAAGAAGATGCAATCAATGCATGCATTAGCTCTTAGTACAAATCAGAACTTTTAATAAGAGCAAAAACTTATTATTAGCGAATGTATGAACCAAAAAACAGCATTGAGCCATCCGCATCTATTACTGAAAAAATACCGTTTTTTCCATACAGCATAATACTTGCTGCACTTATTGTGATTGGTCTTCTTGGATTTGTTTTTTTAACCATTGATTCAGAACCAAAAACAGAAGTAACAATAGAGGTACTCAATAATGCAGGAGTTCCTCTTAGAGGCGTTGAGGTAACTGTTTTTGGAGAAAACCTGAATTTGAAAATTAATACGGATAAAGATGGAAAAACTGTTTTTGAAGCGCCGATTGGAAAACAAGTCGAAATAAGTGCCTCAAAAAGCGGATATGGGGATAAAACTAAAAGCGTTAAAATACAGGAAGGAACAAAAGTGGGACTAGTGCTTTCGGCTCCTTTGTTCGCTTCAAAGGACATTACACTGACTTTTGTGGACCCTGATAGTCAAAAACTTGTCGGAAAACAGCTAAATGTGCAATTAGCATGCACAGGAAGTGCGAATTTTAGCCAGGAAGAGCAGATTGTAACACAAGGAGAATTGGTAACAGAACCTCCATTGGGATGCGATACTGTAACTGTAACAACAAGTGCTGATGGTTATGAAACATCACAAATAACAGTTCTTGGGAAAGAGGAAATCATAAAACTTCAAAAAATCCAGGCGCCGTCAGGAAGCGTACAAATAGTTGTGAAAGAACTTGATACAAACAGATTTTTGGACGGCATGGAAGTAAAGCTTGTTGATATTAGAGAAAATGTTACAGGAAACCAAACATATACCTCTTTCGGAGAAGCAAAATTTTCAGGAATTCAAATAGGAACATACAGCGCAATTGTGGAAGACCCTAATTCAGAATATGGAAGCGAAAGGATTTTGTTTGAAGTTAATCAAAACAAGGTCAATGAAAAAACAGTTTACTTAACAAAGCAATTGCAATTAACAGCAAAAATTAAAGCAGAGAAAAAAAATTCAAGCAGCGGAATTGAAGGGGTTACAGTAACACTTTATGATTTGGAAGGATTAGTTGTCGGGGAAAAAGAAACAGATTCAAAAGGAGAAGCGATATTTGCAATCAGAGAAAAAGGATCCTATAGTTTCAAAGCAGCAAAAGAAAATTATCTTCCCGGAGATACTGAAGTAATAAACACAAGTAAGTATGCTGTTGGTTCAGCACAAGAATTCAAAACCAAAATGGAACAATGCACACCAACAAGATGCGGTTCATTAACAATCAGAGTAATTGATGAAGACGGAATTCCAATCAGCAATGCAGAAGTAATGCTTTTGGATGAAGAGGGTTTTGTGGAAACAGCTTATGGAATAAAAGTAACTGATTTTAACGGAGTTATAGAACCATTCCTCAATGTAGCTGAAGGAACTTATTCTGCACTGGCACAAAAATACCCTGTGCAGGGAACGTATAATACAATTGAAGTAAATCCTTTGGAAGAAAATTTTGTGGAAATGACCGTGATTGTGGGAAATGGAACAATAATAGTAAACGCGATAGATGATGAAGGAGATCCGATAGAATTTGGAGATGCGGAAATTTACACTGATTATGGAGAACAAATCGGAGTAATAAGATTGGACGGGGATGGAACTGGAATTATTTCAGAGATAAAAGCAGACAAAAGCGTTTATGCAATTGTGAAAAAAAGTGGCTTCACAAGTTACTTTACAACCGCAAAGCAAGTAATCAAGGACAGGACAGTTTCATTCAATGTTATACTTGAAAAGGAAATTCTTGGAAATAGTCCGACAATAGAATTTCTTGGAGTTTATTCAAAACAGGAAAGGGAAGTGAGAAATCTTGCATCAGGAAACACATACTTTGTGAGATTTTTGGTTACAGTTCCAACACAAGTTGAACTAGATGACCTTGGAGTGTTTTTCAGAGCAGGAGAAAAAGAAACATTAGAGAAAGATGATATTGGAATCACAAAAACTAATGTGCCTTTGGCATCTGTAATAAGAGGACAAACATTCAAACCATTATTAGGGGAAACAGAACTCACAAACGGAAGAGCAAAATGGGTATCAATGGTATTTGATAATCCTGAATCTGGAAAATATGAAATAGAACTCGAAATTAAAATTGAAGACGGAACAACACCCGGAACATTCCTGCCATTATATTACAGAACATGGGGAACTGAAGAATCGGTTTATCTGAGGGACCCGTTTGATAGAACTCTTGGGGAAGCAAGAGAAACAGAAACAAAAAAAGGCATTTATGCAGAAGCATACCAAAAACCTTTTTATGAAGGAATGGATGAATTATGCTCAGGAGATTTTTGCTTTGCACACAGATTGCTTGACAAAACAGAAGACTTATACATAAACGAACCTTATAATGTCAAAACATTCACCCCATACACTTTAGAATTCAGCCTTACAAACAATTCGCCAATTATTTATGATACTGCAGAATTACTCATAAAAAACTCCGATGGAACGCCTGAGGATATAAAAGATATCAGCATCGAATCCTATTCTTTCAGCAATGCAGATTCACAGGAATTCACAGGAAATACTCCTGCTTTTAAAATTCAGGCTCTGAGCATGGGTGATTTCAGGCAGAATAAAAACGTAAGCGGAAAATTAGGAATAGAATCAAAAAGCGATGCTTCTTCAGCACTGGAATTCAAAATAATATCAGACCAACTAATAGCCTATGAAAGCTTTGTAATATTCAATACTTTCTTTAATGAGCAAATAAAAATTAATGTTTTGCCAGAAGAACTAGTAGCGTACATTCCAATAGATTTGAATGTTATAGTGACTGCGGCATCAGAAGAAGCAGATGGGTTCAGAATTGATGGTGCAAAAATTATTGTTACAAAAATTGCGCCAGACAGAAGTGAAACAAAATTCGTTGGCACGACAAATTATGATGGTATGGCAGAAATAATTATTCCTGCTTCTGAACCCGGAACAAAACTTGTTATTACTGCAGAAAAACCAGGGTTAGGAATTACAGAAGTTATAAAAGAAGTGGAGGGGGGTGTTGCAAAGTTTAATCCTAAAGAAATCGAGGTAAGTCTGAATACTCAAACCAAAGAAGAAGATACTACAATTTTAAACATAGAAAATAAAATCAACAAACCAATTGTAATCAAAAAAATTATTACTACTGGAAAATTTTATGGTCTGATTGATGAAAGAAGAATTGATAATTTCCTCACAAGTTATGTGGGTACTATAATTGACAAAAAATCCGTTTCAGGAATAGAAGTTTTAAGCGCATTGGGAAGCGATGCAGAATATCTTTCTGAAGGAAAAATTTTGGAAGGAAAACTCATAATTACTTTGGCATTAGAAGAAAACCCTGAAATTTCTTGGATCCATGAACTTCCTTTCAACACAATAATAAATCTTGCTGAATTGCCCGCAAATGATAGCTGCATAGTGCTCTCCAAAAAAACATGGCGCGATTCAACAATTTCAAGCAGATCCTCATTGGAATTTGAGGTTAAGAACAATTGTGTAAGTGAGGACGGCAGGCCTATTGAACTGAAAAATCTGCAGGGAAAAATAGGTTGGATTGGAAAAGACGGTATTGTTGGACAGGTTGAACTTTCCATTACTGATCCTGACAGCGGACAGATTGCAAGTGAAATATTACAGGAAAATCTTTGGAGCAGATTTACAGAATCATTAAGGCCGGGAATTGTTTATCCTGCAAGGCTTACTTTTGTGCCAAAACCAGACACTTTAGGAAAAACAGGAGAATTTATTGTAGAAATTGATGCAGAATTATTGACAAATGCTGGAAGACAATTTGTAGGAGCAAGCAACAGCATTGATGGGGAAATACTTATAGTAAACCTTGATCAGTGCATACAAATAACTCCTGACCCTCAAACAGGAATTGAAATATCTGAAACAGAAACCACGGGAGAATTTACAATTGATACTTCGCAATGCGGACCTATAGATATTGATTTCAGGTTTTGCAACGGCGGTACTGACCAGTGCAGAGGCGGTGCGCCTGAAGGAGGAATCACTGTAACTCCATGGACCCTTAATAATGTTCAGGAAGAAAGCAAAGAAGTCAGAGTTGACAGGCAGATAATTCCTGGATTTTATGGAATAACAGTTGAAGCAAGACCAAAAGGCGGTTCGTGGAGAAAAATAACTGAAGTTAATGCAGTGATAAGACCAAGAGAAGGCAGTTATTTTGAAATGAATAAATACAATTTCAATGTCATTGGAATTGGAAGCGAAGATTCAGCAATAGTAACCAATAATATGCTTCTTGAGGATGTGGAAGTTAAAGCAAGTATTTGTGATTGGGATGAAGCAAAAAAAGAGGATGATTTTGCAGGAAGAGGTTTAGAAGCAGCAGCTGTTGGAGCTGGGGTTGGTGCTGTTTCTGGAACATTACTGGGAGTGACTGTTTTGGCAGGTCATGGAGTAGGACCAGCGATTGCAGGACTGGCATTTTGTCCTCCTTGTGCAGTAATTGGTTCAGTCATAGCAGTCGTGGTAGCTTTATTATATATTATTTTTACAGCAACTGAAGATCCTTGTGATGAAGATCATTCGGATACTCTTAAAGATTATGTGATAAATCTTGCAGGATCAATGAATTTAGCTTCTTTTAATTACATTCCACCTGATGCACTTGCAATATTGGTGAGTGATAGAAGTATTCGGGGAAACTGGAATACGGGGGTTACTGATTCCAAAGGAGATAGAGGGATTCATGGCTGGCAAGAAGTAGGAATGAAATTTAAAAATGTAAACGCAGAACAAGATGAACCGGTTTATGCGATTGTAACAGCGTCAGCGCGAGAGCATGTGCATGGAGACCCAACCCATACAATGGCAAAGGTAACATGCAAGGGCAGTAATTTTGGAATGTTCAAAATAAATCCAGGAGAATGTGGAACACCATTTGAGGGAGTTTATAATACAGTTTACACTCAAAAATTCCATGTGAAATTCAAGGTTTCTGAGGAAATAGAAACTCTCCCTTTAGTTAACTTTGACACTCTTGCATGTCAGAGCGGAAACAATATAGGCCGAACAAGTTCTGGTGCTTTACCAAGAATAAAACTTAACTGGAGCTGGAATGAAAGTAGAGGAGGGATTTCTGAAACAACCTGTGATGCTTCCAACCCAGATTATGTGTATTGTGATGCAACACAGTTCACAATTGAAATAAACAAGAGAATGTATAACCTTTATGAACTTTTGGAAAAGAATAGTTTCAATCTTAGTTGCCCTCAAGTAGTAATTGATTTGAAAGATGTTGCAATGTCAGCTTTGGCTCAGGAAATTGGAAGTAGCCAATTATTAACCGCAACAGTAAATGGATTAACTGAAGCAAACGGCCTTGATGAAACTGACACTACAATAGCCTCAGATAATATTATGCTTAAATTAATGATGGACCAAGTTCTGGCAGACCAGGGTTATGATCAGCAGTTTGATTGTACATTAAAAACAACAGAAACTTATCAAGATATTCCAAACATAATCTGGTATGCGCAGGCAAATTCAAACATGAAGTGGACTGAAAAAATCCCTGACAAAGATGCTCTATTTGATACACTTGTTTTTGATGCTTATTTGATTAAGGATAATTATTCTGATGAATTTTATAGAGATTTCTCGGATTATTATACAAACCAATCCTTTGAGGATACCCCTGAATATTTCACTAGTTTAGGAGTTGATAAACAAGGAAAAGAATACGGTATCAACAGGCTAATGGATGAAGGATTATTCAAAGTTACAAGAAAATATGTTGAATCATCAGAACTTCCAGGGGCGGGATTATACAGAGTAGACATTGCAGCATATTTCAATGACAATGATTGGAGATTCTTTGATAGCGATGGAAAACCAAGAGTAGCTACAGCAATAGTTGTTTACAAAAAAGATGACCCTTTTCCAAACAGTCCGTTCTATTCACTGCCGCTTGATGGTTTGGTCGGGGTTAGAGCAGATGAAACACTCAGGGCAAATTACGGAACAACTTATATTGTTTCAAACGATGAGGTTTTACCAATTAGTAATGAATTGCCTCCGGCAAAAACTTATCCTGATGCAGGAAGCAATGCTATTGCAACAGCACAAATGGAAATCAACAGAAATTTGTATCAACTTAATACTTCACCAGCAACAAGAGGAATGATATTACAAATTGATAAGCCAACAGGAAGAGCAGCCAATATTATTTTCCAGCCTACACAAGCAACTCCTGTTTTAATGAAAGTAAGCAAAGATGGTTTGACAGAAGAATCCTTCGGAGCATTTTACAGCATGCTAGAGGGCGATGTTCCACTTGACATTGGAAATACAGTTAGTTATTGGAACGGGGCAGGAGTATGCAGAGACTTTACTGGAGTTCCTGTAACTGAAGCATTCTATGAAAAGCCGGATAGAAAAGCAGCTGCAGAAGATAATCTTATTGATTACCAGCACTTGTATGCACTTGATTGGGAGAAAGCTGATTTGGACGGAGAGGTTTATTTGAGAACGATAATATACAGTGATCCTTTGAGCGATACTATTCTCAAAGCACAGGATTCAAAAACAAAAGTGAATTTTTACACAGCAGATGAGTCAGGTCAGGTTGTTGGATTGAATGGTGTTTCAGGAATGCGGTACAATAATTTTGCTTCAGGAAGCGAAGGAATGATTGATAGTATAGAAGATGTTTTCACCATGGTTCAAAGCGGCGATGTATGTGTTACAAATAATGGAAATTCCACAAAATTCTGGTGGAACCCACAGACAATTTATACTGAAAAAGGAAGAGAAAGAAGTATTTCAGAATTAACAAACAGCCTCGAAGCCGGAAATACGTGTATAGGCTAAGTTTGGTCATTAAAAGTGATTCTAGTAGTTAGTAATATTTATTAATGGCGAAATCCTCTTAATATTCGAACCGCCTATGTATGAAGAGGATAGTTACAATGAAGCGCCTAGTGAAGGCATTGACAAACGAATTATCATAGCGGGGGCTGTAATAGCAATACTCATTATTATTGCAGGAATTTTCTTTTTTTTAATTCCACAGGGAAACGGGGAACTAACAATAAAAGTTGAAAATGCAGAAGGCCTTGCTCTTTGGAAAGCAAAAGTAAAAATAACAGGACTTGAAGAAACATTTATTGAAAACACGGATAGAACAGGATATGCTGTTTTTACGGAAATTCCGTATGGACAAGAAATTACCGCAGAAGCATCAGGAAAAGGATTCGAAACAGTTTCGCAAAAATTTATTCTGAATCCTGATAATAAAAACCTTGTTCTCAAATTAGAACCTGAACTTGAAAATCAGGCACAGTTTAAAACCATTACTTTTGTCGGACCTGGCGGAGTAAGGCTTGAAGGAAAACTAATTACAGCAGAGTTAAGCTGTTCAACAGGAATGATTTTTGAAGAACCATTAAAGCAGGTTTCTGCAGGAAGCCTTGATGTTGATGTTCCGAGCGGGTGCGGAACACTGTTGGCGAATGTGTACGCGAGCGGTTTTGAACCTGCGAATTACAATTTGGACGAAACAAGCATTGTTCGTTTGCAGGAACTCATAACGGAAAAAGGATCTGCAACAATCAGAGCAGAAGATAACCTTGGAAATTTTCTGGAAAACATGGAAGTTACAATCAAAGATACAGCAGGGATTCCTGTTGGGCAGAAAGGAATAACGAGTTTTGGAGAAGTGAAATTAGATTTAGATTCTGGTTCTTACAAAGCATTTGTTTATGATTCAACACTTGAGTTTGCACCGCAGGAAAGAGAATTCATTGTTACCCAAGGCAAAGAAACAAAAATAATAATTGTTTTGGAGGAAAAACCGCTTGCGACAATCAAAGCAAAAGCAATTAATAAAAGAAACAACGCGGAAATAAATGCAAAAATAACTCTTGAAGATCCGGATGGGAAAAAGATTTCTCTTGATTTTACAAATGGTTTTATAGAATTTCCAACAACGCTTCAGGGAACTTACAAGTTAATGGCTACCGCAGATGGTTATTTGAAAAGTGAGGAAATAGAAATCAGTTCAAATAGCATAACCCCTGAAGTTTACAAAATCCCGTTGGAAGCATGCACTCCAAGCACTTGCGGAACAATCACAATCAGTGTTGTGGACGAGGAAGGGTTGGTTGTATCGAATGTAAGGGTTGCATTGATTGATCCCGCAACAGGTTTTTTTCTGCAGGAATATGGTTTGGAGTTTTCTGATGTCGAAGGGAAAGCAACTTTTACAGGATTGAAAAGCGGAACGTATGCTGTACTTGGACAAAAGTTTCCGGCAGAAGGACAATCACCGCAGTTTGAAATTATAGAAGGCACAAACAAAGAAGTAAGTTTGGAAATTGTTATTGGTGAGGGAACAATTGATATTGAGGCAGCGGATAAGAATGGCAGGGAAATTCCATTTGGATTTGCAGAAGTCATAAATGCAGATGGTTTATCTATTGGAAAAATCCCGCTTGATGCAGAAGGCAAAGGAACCATAAAATTAAAAGCGGATAAAAAAGTTTTTGTTAAAGTTGAAACTGATGGTTACACAATATATTACTCAAGTGCATTCCAGATTTATCCTCAGCAGATTACAAACATAAAAGCAATTTTAGAGGAAGAAATTCTCGGAGAAAAACCTCAAATAGAATTTTTGGGTTTGTTTCAGGATGGGGACAGGGAAGCAAAAGTTTTGACTGCGGGAAATATTTACAAGGCAAGATTCAAAATCAGTGTTCCTACAGAATCGAATTATG
>JANLGZ010000050.1 GCA_024653905.1 archaeon | reverse complement strand
TCAGTTCCAATAGACTCAATTTTTGATATTTTTACAGGGATTAGGTTTGAATTGTAGAACATTTCAAGACGTCTTTTTAATTCAGGATTTTGAATTTTGTCAAGAATGTTTTTTTTGAACATTCCTTTGCTTAATTGCTTTTTGTTCACAAAAAAATCAGGTGAATTGAATTGGGTAGTTGGAATGCTAGAATTTCTCAGTATTTTTGCAACTTCCCTTCCGTTTACTGCTATTTGTCTTACTTTGTTTCTATTACTCCTTTTTGATATCAACAGGTTTAGTTTGTCCTGTTTTTCTGCCGCTGCAAAGTTTGATGTATCTCTAAATTTTTTCAATGATTCAGTATCATTTATTTCCAAAGTGTACCTTGGTTTTTCCGAATATGGATTTCTCTTGTTATCGTATTCTATTATTGAGGAAATTATCCCTAATCTAAGAAGTGTAAATTGAATCTGTTTTGCCAACATTTCATTATTTATTCCAAAAGCTACTCTTGAACTTGATACATACCCTTCGGCATCAAAAAAACCTGCAATAAATTTTGCAAGTATCTTGTCTGGAGATTTGAGCACTATTTTTGGAGTTAAGCCTTCTAGGGTTTTACTTTCATGTACAATAATTTGTCTAAATAGTTGCGCTAATATTCTGCTCCCGACTCTTGTTTGGTAATATCCTTTTTTTTCTCTGAATTTTATTTTAGCCTCTACTTTGAAATGCTTTTCAATGAGTTTTTTATAAAATTTTGCAATCTCTTCTCTCTCTTCAGAGAAAGATATTCTATCTTCCTCATAGCTTCCGTTTCCAAGATAGTAACCTAATATTCTTGCGAAATCCTCATCCAATTTTTTTGGAACATTAATTTTTTTCATATTCCATTTTCGTTTTATTTTTGGTTCAAATTTTATTGTCTGTTCTTCAGTAATCCCGAGATTAATTTTGTCAGGCATTAAAAGATAATTCCCTTCTTTGATTTCTTCAAGAGGCTTTTCTTCAATTCCTTTTTCAGTTCGTACAAAAAACAAGTGGTCTTTTGAGGATTTTATTTCTATTTTTGGATAGTGTGTACTAATTTTAAACAGTTTTTTGTCGTTTCCCCATTTAGCAATAACTGGTGTGTGTTCTGTTTTTTCAACATTAAAGTTTTCTGAAACCACCATTAAAGGATTATGTGCTTCCTTAATCGTAATAATTTCTCCGTTCTCTTTCATAATCAATGTGTCCGAAGAAAGGCATTGACCACCAGCTTTCATTTTACCACTATAACCTGAGGTAAAGTGTCCAATAATCGTGTACCTTTTACCAACAAGTGATGCGATTGTTGCTTCGTTTTTATCAATAGTTAAAAGTCCGTAAATGCTGTTAGGTTTAAGCATATCTTGTAAAGGTTCTAAGTGGAAACTTGAATCGCACCAGTATCTTTTTGTTTTTAGTTCTTTCACCGGTCTTATAGTAAATAGTTTGATTTCTGTTCTTCCTTCAGTTTCAGAAATGTTTCCTGCAAAAACAACCAAACCAGTTGCAGGAATTTTAAAATCAATCTGTTTCAAAAAATTAATTATTTTTCTTAAAGCGCCTTGAACATTTTTCCTTGTGCTTGGGCTTTTAATATTAGAACTCTGGGAAATTTCCTCTGTTAATTGATCCATTACAGAACCTCTATTCGTGTCTGCGGGAATATAAACCGTAATAAGTTCGGTTCCTCTTCCAGAGTATCCGCTAAGTTTTTTGACTTTCTTTTTGAAGATTACTTCGTCACTCTGGGATGCTACAGCGTCATAATTCATAGTTATCACTAGGAAATTTAAAAGAAAATTAGGTCAAGCAAAGTTGCTTGTGTTCATGTATTAATTACGTGGAAAGCGATTTATAATACTTCTGGGTTTGCATGTTTTTTTTTGGCAAAAACAGGAAGCTCATATACTGTCCAAATCCGTGTTATTATGGGTTTAATGGGGTTTTTGTGCTAATTTTGATTTATTTTCAATATTTGTCGAATCGGTTTTTTTTGAGAAATGTTTTAATAACACTAAAGCCTAATTCTTAGGTTAAAAATGTTTGATATGTTCAATCAAGATGATTCTGATTCACAGGGAAATCAGGAGCAGGAGTATACTTCAAGCCCTAATGTTTCAGGAGATATTTTTGTGGTTTCAATAGGGGGTTCGTTACTTTTCAAGGCAAAGCCAGATACTGAAAAACTTAGACAATTAGGCGAAGTAATAAGTGAAATTCATAATTCCGGAAAAAGAATTATTTTAGTGGTTGGTGGCGGAAAAATAGCCCGTGATTATGTAGAAGTTTTACGTTCTTTTGGTGCAGGGAATTTTGAACAGGATTTAATGGGGATTACAATAACCCGTGCAAATGCTCTGCTTGTTGCAAGTTCTATTCACGAAGCCCATGGAGAAGTTTTAACTGAAATAACAAAAGTCAAGGAAGTTCTTAATCAGGGAAAAATCCCTGTATTTGGAGGAGTGCTTCCTTTTTTCACAACTGATTCTGTTGGAGCATTGCTTGCAGAATATCTTAATGCTAATTTTGTGAATTTAACTAATGTGGATGGGATTTATAGTGCAGATCCTAAGGATTATCCTGATGCAAAACGTTATGATGAAATTAGCTATGCAAATTTATTTGATTTAATAAGTTCCAGTGGTTCTAAACCCGGGCAAAATCTGGTGCTTGATATTGCTTGCTGTATGATTTTAAAAAGAAGCAATATTCCTGCGGTTGTTCTTGATGGAAATGATGTTGAGAATTTCAAAAATTATGTTAATGGTTATTCTTTCACAGGAACAACAATAAAAGAAAATGCTAATGAAGAAATTCAGAGCGAAGATGTGGAAGAATTAATGGAAAAACCAAAAAGAAAAACAGTAAAAAAGAAACGAAAAATAAAAGTATACAAAGATGATAAAGAATTTTCAGAAGATGATGTTGATAGTTTGAGACTTTAAAAATTTAATTTAGGGTTTGCAACCTTTATTTTTGCTAGTATTTTTTGTTCAGATTTTACAGGCACTCTTGTCCAGCCTGCTGAATCAAATCTAACTAATCTGGAATGATTATCAATCGGGTCTATTATTCGCGCAAAAATTTTTCCGTTTGCTAATGTTAATACAGTTGCGTCAATCAGCATCCCAGAAACTTGGATTTTTTGAACATTAATTTTTCTTAATAGATGCGGGTCTGTAAAACTACGGGTTTTTCCTGAACGACGTTTTTCGTCTGGTGCAAAGAAAACTCTTGGTTTTATTTCAGATTTAAACAACCTAGGCATTTTTTCACTTCAGTGCATGAACTCATCTGGTTTCCATTGTTCCCATTTGAGTTCTCCTAAAGCTATTAGGCATTCTGTAGGATTTATAATTAATGTTTTCCAATTATCTGCATCATCAAGCACAATCCTGTTGCAGGCAGTATTTATCAAACAATCCACCCCGATTCCGGTCATATAACTTTCAACAACAAGGTCCATTTCCAGCAAATAAGCCTTTTTTCCTTTTCTTTCAATGGTTTTCTTTAATTCAAGTGCTTTCTCTTTTTGTCTCTGCCCACTTTTAATAGTAACAATTATTCCAAAACTTTTTGCCTGAGAAGCTATTGCTATTGCTGCAAATCTTTTTCTCATAAAACGGTCTCTTTGTTTTTCACTAATCTCTTCTACAGTTCCGTGAAGCGGATTAACAACTATCACTGGTTTTTCTGTTGAAAAAACCAATCCTTGCGGGTGAAAATAACCGTCTCCAAAATAAACAGTAGCCTGAACATTCGGCTGTACTGATTCAACAACAGTATAATTGCACCCAAGCACTTGGCCTTGTCCTGAAATTCTTGAGCTTCCTTTTCCTACAAAACTCTGCACTTTGTTGTCAAAAAGTTTCTTTTTTATTTCATCCAAATAATTATTGTATTGGATATTTGCAATTAAAGCAACTGAATTTATTTTTCTTTTTTCAAGTTCTTTTAATAATTTTGAAATGTTTGCATCAATTTCTTTTTCTGTAAGTTTGTAAGAAAGAGGTAAATAAAAAATATTTTTATGTTTGTGAATGGCTGAATGTCCGATGTGAATTATTGTATCTGCATTAAGTACTTGCATGTCATTAAGTGGCAAATCGCATGCTCCGTAGCATGGGTCCATTTTTACAAAAACAGTTTCACATGAATCTTTCAATTCATCAATAATCCAAGTTGTTTTGGTTTTAAGTCCTTCAGGAATCTGAACAATAACTGTTTTGGCATTTTGTTCTTTTAAAAATTCCTTTGCAGGTTCCAAATTAACAATTAGTTCCGGCATAATAAAAAAACTAGTTAAGAATTATTTTTTAGCTTTGGCCTTGTCATCTTTTTTCCCTGCGGGACTTCCTTTGGTCGTTGCAGGAGCTTTAGCGTCTGTTTTCTTAGCATCTTTTGAATCTGTTTTCTTTGCGCCTTTAGCATCTTCTTTCTTTTCTTCGCCTTCTTTAACTTCTTCTGCCCCTGTTGATTCAGCCTTTCTCATGTCTCTTGTTTTCTTTGGTTTAGTGCCAATACTTGAAATATCATTACTAACTTCAACTGTAACTTCGCATGGAAATCTTGAGGTTGCTGTAAGCAATGCTTTTTTTGCTTTTGCAGTATCCTTAGAATCAATTAAAACTGAAAAAATATTTTGTCCGTTTCTCATTCTTGCTGCTCTTCCTACACTTTTTCCGTAAGAGTGGCTCATTCCTTTTGAAACACGATCAGCACCAGCTCCCTGAGCCTGCTTGTTTTCTCTTAAAATTTGATGTGGGTAAACTCTTAGTTTTAAGAAAAAATCTTCTTTACCAATTGAGGTAACAAGATGTCTGTTAATAATTATTCTTGCACTTTCAAGCGCATTGTCTCTGATTTGTATTCCTTGTTTTGGGCATTTTATTTTCAGGTTAACAAGTGTATCAAATTCTTTGATTCCATTACCCATGTTCCATTGTCTAGTTTTTAATCCTGGTACAGCGCCGATATAATCGCGTTTCTGTACTCTAACCGCGTGTCTTGTATATGCACGATCCTTAGTGGAACTATAACAACGTCCAGGTCTTAAACCCATAAAAATCACTTAAAAAAGCCGAAAATAACCTTATTCAGGTGCCTTTCAGATCTACTATTTCTTCCCTGCAATGCTTTAAAAACCTTGCCTTAATCCCCAGGATCGCCACCTCGGGCATAAGCCGCAAGATTTCCCATTCTATAATCTAATTCTTTGCGTTTTTTTCTGTCAAATGATTGCAGAAATTTCTGGGTTGCTTTTTGGGCTTCAATCTGGATTGCTTTATCCACACTTCCATGTTTTTGGACATTTAGTTTTTGGGCAAAACTAGGGTCTTGTTCTAATATTTCTCGAAACCACTTGTTAAAATGTGAGTAAATTTCCATTGGATTTGTGCTTCTTATTTCTCCGCTTTGAATTGCATTATAAACTTTGAAATAAATTTCTCCAAGTTCACGATCATGTCTAGCCCTCAGGTTTGTGTTAAACAAGTAACTTAGTCTTTTAAGTTCCTGTTTTACTCCTGTTCTGTTAATGGCGTTACTAATTCTGTTAGGAAGACTTCTTGTAGCATTGTATGGATTTCTTGGATCAGCTGTTTGTTGTGGGTGTCTTTGTCTTGGTGGTGCAAGTCCAGTTGCTCTTTCTGCAACGTTTCTAACTGCACCAGAAAATGCGCCTGATAATAAACGATAAGCATTTCTTCCTCTTCCGCGAGCCATGTAAAGAATAATTGCATTTTCCTATATAACCTTAGCTTTATATATCGCTTTAGCGTTTTATTTTTAGCAATTTACTAATTGCGAGAGGTGTAATTTAATGGGAATTGATTTGAAAAAAATTGGCAAAACTCTTGAAGAGTTAGGCAGGTCTCTTGAAAGAGCAGCAAGGGGACAGCCAGCTAAGAAAAAAGCAACAGCTAAAAAAGCTCCTGCTAAAAGAAAAAAATGATTTTTTGAAGGTTAATCGCTTAGGCGGTTAACTTTTTTTTCTATTTTTAAAATTTTGAATTAAACTAAGCTGAGAGAGGGAGTTGAACCCCCCTAACCCGCTCTGCAGGCGGGTGCATAACCGCTTTGCTATCTCAGCACAGCCTTTTTCTTTCTTTGGAAGAA
>JANLGZ010000059.1 GCA_024653905.1 archaeon | reverse complement strand
GCATCAGGATACATGGGTCTTGAATTAGAATAACCAAACTCCTCAAAACTCTTTGAACTTATAAGTTGAACAGGAGGATTTGTTTTGTATTTTTTGTTTTTCACAAAACCCTTTGCTGTTTCATACCATTGAGCTCCCTGCAGTTTCTCAATCGGACCATAATTGCTCGCAAACCCAGGAAACACCCAGTTAGCCATTACTAACGGTTCCTTTGAGGAAGGGTTCACTGTCACATGAGCAAAACCTGGAAGCATTAAACATTTATCTCCTGGCTTTGCATCAAACACAAGAAACTCTTTTCCATTCTGTAAAAGATAATGACAATGACCGTGTAAAATTTCATAAAGTTCAGGCCACCATGTTTTTGTTTCAGGTACCTTTGGATGCTGATGCCCAAAAGTCTTATTTGGTTCATCCCCGACACTGAATGCAGGCAGTATGGTTATGTCATATCTCAAATTGTTTGCAATGATTTTTTCGCGATCCTTTTCCATGCAAACATCTCTATACATGTCATAAAATTCCCCAGGGGCTTTTGCTTTCGGGTTTTTCAAAACAGCAAGCATCCTTTCTCTGGTTCTTCCTTCAGGAACCACTTTTTTCATTCCTTTTCCAAAAACAAGCTTATTTCCAGAAAGTTTTATTGGCAATCCAGAAATTTTCTTTAAATCCACTATATTCATGCTAAAATTAAGACAATTATGAATATATACTTTAGCCTGCATTCTTCAAGTATGCTTTTAGCTTTGGTGAGCTTGTGAAATACAAAAGCGTTTTTGATTTTGATTTGAAAGGAAAAACGGTTTTTATCCGCACAGACCTTAACAGTTCTGTTGTTGAGGGAAGGGTTGTTATTTCCTCAAGGTTAAGGGAGCATTCCAAAACAATTTATGCTTTAAGCGAGGAAGGAGCCAAAGTCGTTGTTCTAAGCCATCAGGGAAGGCCTGGTGAAGAAGGTTTTATTTCTCTGAAAAGACACGCTGACCACATCAGAAAATTTATTGATAAACCGCTTAAATTTGTGAAATGGGAAGATGATTTTGAAAAAGAAAT
The DNA here is from genome assembly GCA_024653905.1 of archaeon. Taxonomy (GTDB): domain Archaea; phylum Iainarchaeota; class Iainarchaeia; order Iainarchaeales; family Iainarchaeaceae; genus UBA493. The sequence continues at coordinate 5,388 of JANLGZ010000059.1, read as the reverse complement.
CAAATCCATGAAAGATGGTGAAGTAATAATTCTGGATAATACCCGCTTTTTAAAAGACGAACAAACAAAAAAAACTCCCGAAGAACACGCTGAAGACGAAACAATAAAAAAATTAGGCGTTTTAGGAGATTTGTTTGTACAGGATGCTTTAAGTGTTTCTCACAGGTCTCACGCAAGCGTGGTTGGTTTCAAAAAATACATGCCTTGCGTGGTCGGACCGGTTCTTGAAAAGGAAATCGAAGCTCTGGAAAAACTTGAAGATGGAACAAACAATGGAAAACTTTTGGTTCTCGGAGGAGCAAAACTGAAAGACTCAATTAAACTTCTCAAAGGAATGCTGGAAAACGGCATGGCTAATAAAGTCTGTGTCGGGGGTTTGTTCGGAGAACTTTTTCTCAAAGCAAACGGAACAAAATTAGGTGCAAAAGATTCTTTTTTCACTGAAAAAGGATTTGATGAAATTGTACCCGCGGCAAAAGAACTTCTTGATAAATATTCCCGCAAACTTATTCTGCCATTGGACCTTGGTTTGGATGATAATAAAAAAAGAAAAGAAATCAAAGTCGAAGAACTTCCATCCGATTTAAATCCAATGGATATCGGTGTTGAAACAACAGAATCATTCAAAAAAGAAATAAGAGAATCCAAAGTAGTTGTTTTCAATGGCCCAATGGGGGTTTATGAAAAAGAAAAATTCTCCGTAGGAACAAAAAAAATCCTGGAAGCAATTGCATTCCACCGTTGCTTTTCAATAATCGGAGGCGGAGACACAGAAAGAGCTCTTACAGGCTTTGGTCTTGTTCCGCAGGACTTTTCACACGTATCCCTTGCAGGAAAAGCTTTGCTTCAGTACCTTTCAGGAACCCCGCTCCCTGGATTAGAAATTCTTGAAAAAAATTAAAATTACCTTCTTCGTTGTCCTCTTCTCTCAAGCCCTGAATATTTTTCACCTGGTTTAGATGTTCTTTTATCTTCATGAATCCAATTATGGCCTTGTTTTTTTATACGTAATTTTTTAAGTCTTAAAAAATCAGAAAAATATTCTAGCAGTTGAGCTTCATCTTTTTTAGTAAACAATTGGTGTTTTGTTCTTTCAACTATGTACATTTCGCTTTTTCCTTGTTTACGTAATTCTTTTTGGGCTTGCAGAATAATATAATCAGACAAGAACTTACGATATTGTTTTTCAATTTTTTCAACAGGAAGTGCAAATGTTTTTTCGCTAATAGTTTTAATATCCGCAGCTTTATTCCCACTAGCATCAATTCTGACAGTATTTGCCCTAGTAATTGCCTTTCTCTCATTAGCAACAGTTTGGATAGGAGGAGTCGCCTTCCTTCCAGTAGTAACCGTTTTGATAGGGGGAATGGTACTTCTCAAGCGTTCCTCTGGGGGGCGAGGGCCTTGAATAGTATAAGGATAATAACCCGGCATAATTTTCTGCACATAAACTCTATTTCCTTCAAAATCCCCAACATACGTACCATTGCGTTTGGAAGACGAGCGTAAATCAGCCATAACAAGAGCTTCAAGTCTGCGATCTTCTTTCGGAGTACGTTCCCTAAACAGTAAATGTTCAGCCGCATTATAGAGCTTATCTGCCTTTTGAGCAGCAGATTCTGTAAAAAACACAGGTGCAAATGAACGTTTTGACCTTTGGTCAGGAAAAGTCCCTTTGTTCTCCTTTCGTTCATCTGCAAAAATTGCAAGTTGCGGATAATCTGGAAAACTGCCAAAATAGGCGGGTGCATCTGCGGGGGTGTTTTTGTGCGGAATCCTGACTCTTTGAGCATCACGAATGCGTAATTTTATTGCTTTAATATTTGTTTCTAATACCTTAAGTTCCGGATTACGATTCCCATCACTTGAAATTTGTACTTTTTTTTGCTCAAGCCTTGCCAGAGATTTGTTAAGTTCTGCTTCATGTTTTGCACGTGCAACCTGATCCACTATAAAAAAATCTAACTTCGCATTTGGCGGCATTTATTTATTAGTCTTCTAAGTAGTTAAAACATTTTTGTTATAATTTTTTCAGCTATTTTTTCCTTTGCTCCGTTAACAAAAACAGTTTTTCCTTTAGAAACAATAACCATTTCGCTTTCATCAGAACCTGCCGGGTTTTTGGAAACATCATTAACAACAACCATTTCAATTTTTTGTTTTTTCAAAAAATCTTTCCCGATTTTTTCAAGCTGTTTTTTTGTTTTATTAGTTTCCGCCTTAAAAGCAATTATTTTCAGTTCAGGAAATTTTACTCTTACTTCACTTAAAAGTTTTTTTGTTGGAGTCAATTCCAAACTGATTTTTTTTCCAGAACTTAATTTATTCCTGTTTTCTCGCACTTCAAAATCATTAATAGCCGCAGGCAAAATAAAATAATCAAAACCCTCATAAAGTTTTTTTATTATTTGAGAATAAAATTTTGTGTGCTCAGTTCCCTCAACTAAAGAAACCTCTGCTCCGTTCACCAAAAACTCATGTTCAAGTGCTTTCCCCATTTTCCCAGAAGATAAATTAGTGATAATTCTCATGGAATCAATTTTGGAATAGGTTGCTCCGCTTCCAATTAATGCTTTTTTTCCTTCAAGTTTTTTTTTACCCAAAGCCCTTTCCACTTCCAATACAATTTTTTCAACAGAAGCAAGTTTTGCTTTCTCTTCCTCAACAAGAGGCTCAATAATCCTGATTCGCTTTTCCTTTTCCAACAATTCAATGTTTTTCTGCACAATCGGGTGCTCATACATTGGCTCGTGCATCGCAGGGCAAATAAGAACTGGTTTTTTGGAACCGATTGCAATGGTTGCAAAAGTTGTAATAGGCGTATCATCAATAGCCATTGCGATTTTTGAAATAGTATTGGCAGTCGCAGGAGCAATAAGCATCAAATCCCCGATTCCTTTCTTTCCAAAAAACTTCACATGCTCAACTTTCCCGGTTATTTTAGTAATCACTTCATTTCCGGAAGCCCATTCCATAGAATCCTTTGTAATTATTCCCTCTGCCCCTTTGCTCATAAGAACCTGAACATTAAAACCCTTTTTTCGCAAAAGCCTCACAAGATCAAACGCCCTTACGCAGGCAATGCTTCCGCACATACCCAAAACAACGGTTTTCATGAAATATCTTCGCATGAAAAACAGTATAAATGAGTTCCATCGACTATTCTTGCTTCCCAGTTAAGCTTTAATTTATTCTAACCTTTATTCTAAGCATGCTTGACAATCTTTCACTTGCTTACCTCTTACTGGAAATCAAACCAACACTTGTGAATGGTTTTATTAACAAAATAAGTGAAATCAAAAACGGTTTTATAAAAGTAAAAATTCATACAAAAAACGGAACCAAAGATCTTATTCTTGCCCCTAATGAATTGTTTATTTCCCAATACTCGGTACAGGCTCGTCATGGTAAATCCAATTTAGCAAACCTGCTTCGTAAAGAACTTTACAATAAGCGAATTGTTGATATTTACCAGAATGAGTTTGACAGGGTTGTTGTAATCAAATTTTTAGAACATTCAATTGTGCTTGAATTAATAGGAGAAGGAAACAAGATTTTCCTAAATTCTGAGGGCATAATCATTTCCTGCCAGAGAAATGAACAATGGGCTGACAGAGTAACAAAAAAAGGTGAGAAATACATTTTTCCAAAACCTAACGGAATAAACCCAACAAAAGTAACTTCTTCTGATTTAAAAGAAGCTTTTGCTGTTTCTGAAAAGGATTCAATAAGGGCATTAATGTCCTTAGTAAATATGGCGCCTCTTATTGCCGAGGAGATTTTTTACCAATTAAAACTGGATAAAAAAAGCAAAGCAAACACTCTAAAAGATGCAGAAATCAAAAAAATAGCTTCAAAAGTGAACGAATTTTACACCCTAAACCCATCAAATATGGCTCCGGTTTCATTCAATGAACAGCCTTACCCCTTTACCCTTGTCGGGGTCTCGCAAAAAGTTACAGTAGAGAAAATCGATTCTATTAGTTCCTTTATTGATGAGAAAATTTCCAAGCTCTTAACCAAAAATGAAACTGAAAAAGAAACTAAAGAAAAGAAAAAATCCATTTCAAAATTAGAATACCATAGAAACCAGCAAAATTTAGCCAAAACTAAATTCGAAACCCAGATTGATGATGGGAAAATGAAAGCAGAACTAATTTATCAGTATTATAATGAACTTGAAGAACTTAGAAGCGCTATTTTAATGGCTATGAAAAAAGGCCTAAAAGAAAATGAAATTATGTATAAGTTCAGTTCTGCGGCTGAAAAAGGGAATAAAACGGCAAAGTTAGTTACACAGATAGACTTCTCAAAAAAGAAGTTCACTGTGGAACTAATTTAATCTGATGCGCCGATTTCTCTTTCATCAACAATAAAAACGTCGCTTACTGCAGTAACTGCTGAGTAGGGTACCTGAATAACTCTATCTTTAGCTTCTACTTTTTTAGCTATTTTACTGTCCCTGTCAACCTCGACCAAAAGTGCCTCTATGTCTCCTGTTCTTTCATCAACTAGAAGATCAATTAATTTTCCAACTTCGTCTCCTCTGTTGGTGATTACTCTTTTGGTTGCTAACTGCCTTGCGATTGTGTACTTGTACATGAGAAAACCTCTCTAAATTATTTAATATATAGAAAAGTCTTTCTTATTTAAAAATTTTACTCACAAATGCCCCTATACATAACGAAAAATAGGTTTTTTCTTCTTTTTTTGCACTTTTTCAATCCAAAATTCAGTTATGTATATTTGCTTTTTTTAGGTTTTTTTAATGTTTTTTTTGCTTTTTGGGATTTATTTTTGTAATTTTAAATCAGAATTCTTCTTAACCTCTCAATTGTAATTCCAAATTATCAATGTTTCTTCTTAACCTAATAATTTTCTCTTCAAGTTGTTGAGATTCGCGTCTTTCTTCTTGACCATAAATTCTGTCACCTAGTTTTACCATAAATTCTCTTTTTTGAAATTGGGCTTCTTCGTATTCTTCTTTCAGTTCTTGAAGTTCTTTTGTTCTGGCAATGCGTATTTCTTTTCTTTTTTCTTGTGCAGTATGTATGCTTCTAATCTCTGTTTCAATAGCTTCTTTTTGTTTAACCAGTTTTTGGGGAAGAGCATAACCAAGTGCCCTCTGCGGACCAAGTTGTTGCTCAAGTGATTTAAGCTGTTTATTCAACTCAACCAATCTCGCTTGTTCAGCAGAAGCTTGTGTATGTTCAGCAGAAACCCGTGTAGTAGGAGCCAGTGTTCTTTCTGTTTTTGTGGTTCTCATCTGTGTTGCTCTGGCTTGAAGACTAGACCCTCTAGCTAGATAATTGCTTGTTCTATCACCGCCAAAATTATGCGAAGTACGACTGCCTGGTGCGGCAGGTTTATGCGATTGTCCTTTTCTTG
>JANLGZ010000045.1 GCA_024653905.1 archaeon | reverse complement strand
ATTATAAAGTTCCTATGAAAAAATAGTACAATTTTACAAAAAAACAGCAATATTATTATTATTTTTGTATAAACATTCAACTATGGATTCTATTGATTTGAAGATTATTGAAGCATTAAAGGAAAATTCTAGAGATTCTATAAAAAAAATAGCAAAAAAAACAGGAATTCCGCTAACCACAATACATTATCGGCTCAAAAATATAATGGCTGCCAATGCAATTAACTTCACCGCACGTGTTGACAGAAAATTTGTGAACCGTGAACTTGTTGCTTATGTGCTTGTGAAGGCAATGCCTGGAGTTCAGCACGAAAAGCTTTTGGATGAAATTATTATCAGGACCGAAGTTGAATCAGGGGCTATTGTTACTGGTGATTTTGATTTGATTTTTTTGGTCAGCGTTAAAAATATGGATATGCTCAATCAATTAGTGCTTCATTTTCTAAGAACAAAAAAAGATGTTGCCGAAACAAGAACCATGATTTGTTATAATATCAAGGAAAAATGAAAATAAAATATTAAAACTCTATAAAAAGAGTTTCATTGATAATTCTAAAATGAGTTTCTGGGCAAAATTATTTGATTTAATTCTACTAATTATTCTGGTCCCTGTAGTAATACTGAAATTCATTTGGAGCTGGTTAAGCGGAAAACCTGCTTATGGACCCTCTAAGGGGAAGAGAAAAGGGCCTAATGAAATAGATGTGGAATTTAGTGTGGAAGAGGATACTCCGCATAAAAAACAGAATTAAGGAATAAACGAGGCCAAAAAATGAACAATGAAGAAAAATACTTAAATGCAAGCAAAGAAATTGAAGAAGGCCAAAAAGATAATAGAAAAAAATGCGTTTTGCATTACACTGTTTTTGATTGGGTAAGAAAAAATATTCCTGTGGGGAGCAAAATATTAGAAATTGGTTCTGGAAAAAGTTCACTAATATTTTCTTATTTGTACAAAGTTGATTCTGTAGAACATGACCCGCGATATGTGGGAAAACATAAAAATGTGAATTACATTCATGCACCAATAGAGGAATATGATGAATATTACTGGTATGATGTGAATGTTTTGAAGGAAAAATTAGCTTCTCATTATGATTTGATTATTGTGGATGGCCCCACTTCAAAAACAGGAAGGGAAGGATTTTGTATAAACTTTGAATTATTCAAAAAATTCAATTGCCCAATTTTGATTGATGAAATCGATAAAGAATTAGAACAAAAAATGTTGCAAGTTTTTTTGGATTCAGGGTTTAAGAAAATCGCAGAGGGAAAAAAACATGTGATTGTAAAGGGAAAAGGTATAAAATTAAAGAAAAATTTGGTTGATAACTTGCTGAAAAACGAAAATCTGGTTATTTGTTCTTTAGGCGATGTAGATCCGCCGAAATGGCTGAAAGAAAAAGGAAATTACCATACCTGTATTATTCATTGTACGGATAATAATGAAAAAAAATTCAAACTTAAGTATTTGGCTGATTATTTTATTTCAGAAAAAGGAACTCTAAAGCAACAGTATAAGGAAGCTTTTGAAGAACTTCCAAAAATGAAATTTTACAAAAAAATAATTTATTTAGCTGAAAATGAAAAAGTAAGTTCAAAAGAATTGGAAAAACGGTTTGAAGAACTAGATTAATTCAACAATTCTTTGCCCCATTTCTTTAGTTCCAACAAGGATTGTCCCTTCAGTAAAAATGTCTTTTGTTCTGTATTTTTCAATTGTTTTTTCAACCGCATCTTCTATTGCTTTGGCTTCTTTCTCCAAACCAAAAGAATATTTCAAAAGCATTGCAGCACTCAAAATAGTTGCAATAGGATTGGCAACATCTAATCCTTTATATTTCGGAGCACTTCCATGAATTGGTTCATACAAACCAAAAGAACCTTCTCCAAGAGCAGCACTAGGAAGCATTCCAAGAGAACCTGTAATCATGCTGGATTCATCACTTAAAATATCGCCAAACAGATTTGAGGTTACTATAACATCAAACTGTGAAGGGTTTTTGATTAACTGCATTGCCGCATTATCAACATAATAATGTTCCAATTCAATATCAGAATAATCTTTGTGAACTTCTTCCACAACTTCTCTCCACAAAACTGAGGAATAAAGCACATTTGCTTTATCTATAGAAGTTACTTTTTTGCGTGGTCTTGTTCTTGCAATCTCAAAAGCTTTTCTGGCTATTCTTTCAACTTCAAATCGAGAATATTTTAGTTCATCACTTCTCCACGAATTATCTTCAGCCATGTCCTTTTTCCCAAAATAAATTCCGCCAGTTAATTCTCTAACCGTAATAATATCCACTCCTTTTGCTATAATTTCTTTTTTCAATGGAGATGCATCAGCTAAAGCAGAAAATAATTTTGCAGGTCTTAAGTTTGCGTAAAGTTCAAATATTTTTCTGAGCGGAAGCAATGCTGCTCTTTCTGGTTGTTCTGCAGGAGGAAGTTTTTCGGCCCTTGGATCGCCAATAGCCCCAAGCAAAATAGCATCTGAATTTTTGCAGATTTCTATTGTTTCTTTTGGAAGACACTGACCGTGTTTTTCATAAGCAATGTAACCAATATCTGCTTCTATAAATTCGAACTCGTGCTTAAATTTTTTGGCAATCTTCTTCAGAGCCAGCACAGCCTGTTCTGTTATTTCAGGGCCTATGCCATCTCCGGGAAGAACTGCTATTTTTTTGTTCATTAGATTCACTCTTTTTTCTTAAACAAAGCCCTTATTTCTTTTCCAACTGTTTCTATTTGGTGAGCATCCTGTTCTTGTCTTAATTTGTTGAAGTTTTTAGAACCATCTCTGCTTTCGCCAATCCATTCATTGGCAAATTTTCCAGATTCAATATCATCTAAAAGATTTTCCATTTTCTTTTTAACATCAGGCCCTATAATAGCACCGCCTCTGGTTCTTCCACCATACTCTGCAGTATTAGAAACAACTTTCCACATATGTTCTAATCCGCCTTCATAAATCAAATCAGTTATTAATTTTAGTTCATGCAGACATTCAAAGTATGCCATTTCAGGAGGATAACCTCTTTCAACAAGCACCTCAAAACCAGTTTTGATTAGTTCAGCCGTGCCTCCACAAAGAACTGCTTGTTCTCCAAACAAATCTTCATAAGTTTCCTGTTCAAAAGTACATTCCAAAACACCAGCCCTTGTTAGACCAATTGCTTTAGCCATTGTTAGAGCAGTTTGTTTTGCATTTCCTGAAGCATCCTGTTTTATTGCAATTAAACCAGGCACCCCAAAGCCCTCTAAATATCTTTTCCTTTCTTCTGTTCCAGGACTTTTTGGAGCAATCATAATAACATCAATTCCTTGCGGAGGTTTGATGAATTTATAACAAATATTGAACCCGTGTGAAAAAGAAAGTGTTTTTCCTTCTTTCATCTGAGGAGCAATATCCTTTGCATAAACATCTGCTTGTTTTTCATCAGGAATCAAAAAATGAATTATGTCTGCTTTTTTGGATGCCTCAGAGGTGGATAAAACTTCAAAACCATAACTTTTTGCATCTTTAACATACTCGCTTTCAGAACGCAATCCAATAATAACATTTAATCCTGAATCCTTCATACATTGGGCTTGTGCTTTTCCTTGTGCACCATAACCAATAACTGCTATTGTTTTTCCTTCCAAATTTTTCAAATCTGCATCTTCTTCTCTGTATATCTTCATATTAATTACCCCCTAAATGAAAATCTAAGCATAATTATTTTATTGACATTACATTAGTTCCTGATCTGTTAATATCAATAACCTCAAACTCTTCCTGACATTTTTTAATAAGCGATTCAACTTTATAAGGATGATCAACTGCTTTAATTATTGCAAAATCATTATTTTCTTTTATAATTCCAGCTAAGTAACCCTTTAATTTTTCTTCAATGCCATCAACTTTTTTAATTTTAATTAAACAATCTTCAATTTCAATAACATCTTCCTCAGGATACATTTCACTGCTTATAACATTGATTAGTTTTCCAAGCATATTTTTTGCACTTTCAACCTCTTCCTGACTGCCCCAAATAGTAAGAACAATACTTGCTTCTCCTTTTTCAACATGAGAACCAACACTAACAGATGTAATATTGTAACCTTTTCTTGCGAGAAGCGTTGCTATGCGCCCCATTACACCTCTGTTGTTGTCAACTATTAATTTTAGAAAAAACTTTTTCATACAAAATCACTTTTGAAAATAATCCTTAGGAATTTTATCCCCCATCATTTCACTATTAGATGCACCTGCAGGAACTATTGGCAGAACAATTGCATCATGTTTTGTGTGAACATTAATTACAGTGCTCTCATCATTTTTCAGTCCTTCCTGTAACGCCCCAGCTATTTCTCCAGGCTTATTAACACTAATTCCTTTCAAAGAATATGCTTCAGCTAATTTAGCAAAATCAGGAATTTTTCCTAATTCTACTTGGCTTCTTCTTCCACCATAAAACATGTCATTCCAGCTTCTAACCATCCCCAAATAACCGTTATTCATAATCACGTTGATTACTTTTATTCCATTAACTTTTGCAGTTGCCAATTCCTGCAATGTCATTGCAAAAGAACCATCGCCATCAATATTGAAAACCTCTTCATTAGGCATACCAACTTTAGCGCCTATAGCCGCAGGCAAACCAAAACCCATTGTTCCTAAACCACCAGAACTAATTAATTTTCTTGGCTTTGCAAAATTAATAAAATGCGCAACATCCATCTGATGTTCTCCGACACCAGTGGCAACAATTGTATCTTCTGTGAAAACTTTTTGCAATTCAAACATTAATTTTCTTGGGTCAATTGGAGCAGTATTAATATCTAAATTTTCATTGTATTCTTTTTTCATTGCTTTAAGTTTATCATTCCAATTTCTGTTTTTATGCTGCATTGTTTTTACAACTTTTTCAAGTTCCACAAGAACTTCTTTAGCATTTCCTAAAATCCCCAAATCTGCTTTTCTGTTTTTGTGAATTTCACTAGAATCAATTTCAATATGAATTACTTTTGCTTCAGGAGCAAATTCCTGTAATTTTCCAGTAACCCTATCATCAAACCTCATACCTATAGTAAAAAGTAAATCGCACTGCTGTATTGCATAAACTGCAGGAGGCTGACCATGCATTCCGGTCATTCCCAAACTTAGAGGATGCCTTTCATCAAAAACTCCTTTTCCTTGAAAAGTACATGCAACAGGAAGCATACAAGTTTCTGCTATTTCCTTAACTTCTTTGGCACAATTTGCATTAACCGCACCGCCTCCAACAAGCATTACTGGTCTTTGCGATTCCAAAATCATTTTTGCTGCCTTTTTCACAGCTTCCTTATCAAAACCCTCCAATACTTTGTAGCCTTTTAATTTCAAAACATTATTTTTGATTACTTCTTTTTGCTGAACATCCTTAGGAAGATCAATATAAACAGGACCAGGTCTGTTGGTTTTTGCAATAAAATAAGCCGCATCTATTGTTGTTTCAATATCATTAGGATCAGTAATCTGAAAATTGTGTTTTGTAATAGGTGTTGTTATTCCCATTAAATCTGCTTCCTGAAAAGCATCTTTTCCAATCAAAGAAGTGGCTACTTGTCCACCAAAAGCAACTATTGGAACTGAATCCATAAAAGCATCAGCAATACCAGTAACAAGATTTGTTGCCCCAGGCCCAGAGGTACCTAAACAAGTTCCTACTTTTCCTGTTGCTTTAGCATAACCCTCAGCCATGTGAGCACCGCCTTGTTCATGTCTCACAAGAATATGTCTAAATTCACCGTCTTTGTAAAGCTCATCATAAAATGGTATTACAACCCCCCCAGGGATTCCAAACATTACTTCAACCTTATTTTTTTTGAGCGCTTTTAAGACAGATTCTCCACCATTCATAGTTCCACCTTATTACTTTTTTTATAGATTTTCTTATAAGCAAATGCCTTATTTAGTCCCTTTATGAGTGCTTTTGTAGAAGCCATAGTAATATCCTCATCAAGAGCCTGAGCAGAAAAAATATTGCTGTTTTTATCCTCAACTTCAATAACAACATCGGCAAGTGCATCAGTACCCCCGGTTATTGCTTTCAAATTATAATTTTTAAGCTTGAATTCTTCACCAATCGCGTTTTGGATTGCTTTTGCCATTGCATCCACCGGACCAACACCTTTAGAGACGCCTTCTTTCTTTATTCCATCAACTAAAAGAACCACTTTTGCTTCTGGTTCAACATTTTTTCCACTAATAATTTTCAAATCTTCAAGTTTAACAAAAATTTCCTCATCAGATAATCTCCCTTTAATGTTTCCAGCTATTGCAAGAATATCCTCATTAAAAACAGTTTTTTGTTTATCAGCTAAATCTTTAATTTTTTTAGTAATCCGTTCTAATTCAGTTTCACTTAATTCAAATCCTTTCTTTTCAAGAAAATCCTTCACCGCTGCTTTGCCAGAATGCTTTCCTATAATAAGTTCGGTTTCTTTTCCAATAGTTGTTGGATTAATAAATTCATAAACTTCCCTTTTTGCCAAGATTCCGTGCTGATGAATTCCTGATTCATGAGCAAAAGCATTCTTGCCAACAATTGCTTTATTCGCCTGCACCATCAGGGAAGTTAAATTTGAAACCATCATACTTGTATTATAAATTTCTTTCAGATTTATGCTTGTGGTTGCATTGAAAAATTCTTCTCGGGCATGTAAGTTCATTATTAATTCTTCAAGAGAAGTATTCCCTGCCCTTTCACCAATCCCATTAATTGTCCCCTCAACTTGGTTTGCACCATTCATTACCGCGGCTAAACTATTCGCAACACTTAAACCCAAATCATCATGACAATGTGCACTGATTGTTATTGATTCATCATAATTTGGAACATTTTCAATTATCCCCTTAATCAAACACCCAAACTCCTGAGGCTGAGTATAACCGACAGTATCAGGAATGTTCAGTGTTGTTGCACCCGCATCAATTGCTTTTTCCAAAACCTTATGCAAAAATTCCGGTTCACTTCTTCCCGCATCCTCGGAAGAAAACTCAACATCATTCGTGAACTGCTTTGCATACCTGACCCACTTTTCAGCTTCCACTATTACTTGTGATGGTTCCATTTTCAATTTGTATTTCATGTGAATTGGAGAAGTGGCTAAAAAAACATGAATCCTTGATTTCTTTGCAGGCTCAATTGCCTTTGCAACACAATCAATATCTTCTTTTTTACATCTGGCCAAACCGCACACTATCGGTTTTGTAATTGTTTTTGCAATTTCATTAACTGCTTTAAAATCATCATCACTGGCTATTGGAAAACCAGCTTCAACAATATCCACATTAAGTCTTTCAAGCTGTTTAGCAATTAGAATTTTTTCATTGCGATTCAGAGTAGCTCCTGGGCTTTGTTCTCCGTCTCTTAAAGTTGTGTCAAAAATTTTAATTGTTCTTGTCATTTCCAAAACCTTTTTTTCTGTTTTTTTAGTATCACTTTAATGACTTTTGAGGTTTTTTTATTTTCATGCCCCTCAGAAGCCGAAATTTTTTAAGGGCGCTTACGCTAACAGCACAAGCACAAGAAGGACAAGAACTGTCAAATTGGATGTGTTGCCAGAAAACATAAAATCTGATATATATGAGCCGCTTGAAATTTAAATAGTTATCGCCGAATGCCGATTTTATGCAATGCCGATTAATTTTTTGGAATGGGTTATTTAGTACCAAAGTACCCAAGGTAAATCGTCACAAGATATAGAATTATTATGAACACGCCTATTGCAAACCCAATACTCCTGAATTTTCTCTGACCCGAAACCCTGAAAAACCAGTAAAGTTCCCCAAGAAGTGCTGCGACAGTCACCAATTCAAGGAGATAGCCAGACACGTTGTTCAGGGCAAGCGGATTTACCATAAGAAAGTGGAAAATGGATGCCCAAAAACCCAGATAGACCAGCCTCTGGATTTTTTTCCAACCGGAAGCAAATTTGCGTACAGCCCAATCAGTTGAGGTGAGTGCAACAGGAAGGAAAAACAAGAAACCCAACACCCCGAATATGAGCGGGTTCTGCATGGGATTTAGGCTATAAAACACGAATCTGAGGTCTCCCAGGTAAACCACGAGGATTGCAAAAGCCACGTGCACACAAATAAGCAGAAAACCCCCGACACCCAATGCCCTTGTAATTGTCCAGTATTTGGCCAGCTTGGGGCGAAACCTGAACAGCGAAGGCAAAAGAAGCGCCATGGCAAGGAAAGTTGCTCCGGCAAACCCAAGGCCGCGCACAATCGCATAACTCTGTGTTGTGAGAGGCAGGGTTAACTGGTAAAAAATCTCGAGCAGAGCAAACAATAAGGTTATTGCTGTAAATGCGAGCGTGAACTTCCACTTTTTCAGGGCACCTTCAAAGAGTATTGGCATCTTTAAGTTAGGTGTTTTATTGTTTAAAAATGGTGCGAATAGTAAACGGCATAAACAAATCTTTTTTTATATTCTCAGCATTTATTTTCAGTATGGGAAAAAAATGGGACCCTCGCAATAGAGGTAAGGGCAGAACGCATAGGGGCGTTCCATTCCCCGGAGAGGTGGCTGAAAGACAACTTGCAGCAGAGCGATTAACTACCGCTTATGCAAAGGTGTCGGTAAGTGAGCTTGGCAAGAAAAGTGAAGAAACACGTAAGAGAGAAGAAGATCTACTAACAGAAAGGGTTGGCGCTGAAACCGCAAAAAATTTTATAAATGCAGAATCTATAGGGAATATATTTCAGATACACTTAGTGGCTGTAAATAAAAAAATAATAGTGGTCCCAACGGGTTTTCTGAACCCCCGAGAGAAAATTGGAATTTCTAATGTTTACCGCGGATGGGAAGTAATGGAACGCCCTGTATTTGAAGCATATCTTGTCAAAAACCCGGTACAATTACAAGCTTTGAAAAATCTTCTTTCCACGCGAAATTAAGTTCAACCCATTTAATCAGCAACTCACAGTTACCCCTGTTCGTATGCGCCAATATCATAAGCGCTTCCGATTGGTCTTGTTGTTTTTGCGTAGTCATAATGTAAATCGTTTGGCAAACTTACCCCTGCGTTGATTGCGGGACTCAGGTTTGAGAGTTTGAACATTTGTTTGTAGGAGTCTGCAAGCACAACATTTTCTTCAAGTGAATTTGGTCTTCCGCCATCAAGTGTTCCCATCACAACCTGCGGGGTGAGGTCAGGCACATTAATTGTTTGGGCAAATTGTATGCTTGTCTTGAGGGAATCAGTGTCATAACCATAAGGAAGTGCCTGCCATTGGCTTAGCGTGTAGTTGGCGTAAGTTGAACCTGAGGTGCCTATCCTGACAATAGTATCAGTATATGGGAAGTCATAGATATTATTGTTGATTGTTATTTCGTTCATAAGATCAGCCTTTTCATTAGACCAGTTAATCCAGATTGCCCTTGTACCGCCCGTTCCCTCATACTGCCTTTGGACAAATAAATTATTCATAATTGTTATCTGCTGATGCTCTGTTTGCTGGATTCCGATGGCATCATAATAGACAGTTCCTTGATAAGGTGAGATTGAAATGCTGTTATCCAGATTACTGCCCCAATGAGCCCCGTTATACATTGTGTTGCCGATAATCTTTATATTCTTCAGTGGCTTAGTCTGATAGCTTGAGAAGTTAGGGTTAAGTGCAACTGCAGCGCCTGAACGATGCTGTGGTGTAACCAAAATATTGTTCCTGATTGTAATGTTTTCCGCATTTGTAACCTGGATTGCATTCTGAAAGTTCGTGAAAATATTCCTTTCAACAATAAAGTCTTTTTGCGATTGGACAGCCCCTGTATTTGGACCTATCTGTAACAATACACCTGTGTATATCAAAGTAGTATTGCACTGGTGCGACTTGCCAGAACCTGCACCGCAACCAGTTACAAGCGGGTCAACCCAGCCCATAAAATAGTTGTCTGCAACATGAACATTATTGCTCCCCTGGTTTGCAACAATATGCCCGCTTACCCTTATGCCCGGCCTTCCGAATGGTGGCCTTGAGAATTTTGAACCAACCATAATACCCTTGTCCATGTAACTAAAGTAGCCTATTTGCTCATTTGCAAGGTCAAATTCGCTGTTAACTGAAGCAAACCTGCCAATCCAGCCATACATTATGATACTTCCAGTTCCGCCATCAGGCAAGGCATCGTATTGCCTTAATGAATATTTTGAATCAATGACATAAATATTTGAAACCACTGAGCCGTCAGCCTGCACAGCAGCAGATGGTGTTCCATGACCAAAAAGGGCATCTCCTTCATAAAACTCACCCCTCAAATAAAGAATGCTTTTTGACCTTTCTATTGCGCGGTAAATTCCATGCAAATAATTGCGCGTGCCATTTCTCATTTCAAATACAAGGTCAACAAATGCAATGTTTGATGAATATCCACTATCATTTATCACCCATCCTTGTGCGGTTCCAGTATATCTTATTATGGGCTTGGCACCTGAACCGTAAGTGCTGAAAAGAAGATTATTGAAATGTGCCCCGGTTGTTCCTCCTGAAATTTCAAACTCCTGACCACTTTTGAACAAAACCGAGTCGCCTGGTTGGTAATCTCCTGTTGCTGTTTTGCCAAAAGCGTTGGTTGCTGTTTTCCAGGGACCGCAACTGCCTTGTACAGTTGTGCATTTTCCGTCATATGAATCATTTCCTATTACCGAGTCAACATAGTAAGTGGTTCCGGGTCTTGCTAATACGTTGATTGTTTTATATGCAGTGCTTGTTTGCCCCGCCGCATTCTTAACCGTAAGCGTGACATCATATGTTCCGGGTGTTTCGAAAGCGTGTGCTGCGTTGAAAGTTTTCATGGTGTTCGGATTTCCAGAATTTGCGGTGGGGTCATTGCCAAAATTCCACGAGTATTCAACAATTTCATCACGAGAACTACTCTGCCAACCCTCGAAAAAAACAGGGAACGGCGCATAACCAGTAATCAAACTAAGCCCTGAAGGAAAAGAAATATTATCCTTAAACCACTGCACTTCATCCACACTAATCACTGCTTGCAGTGTTCCCGAACCAGTTTTCGTGTAAGTTTCCGTTGCAACAACAGACTCCTGTGTCATAGTCTTTGCAAAAAACTTGAGAATTGTTGTTGCAGAAAAAGTTAATGGTGAGGAATAGACTGACGAGGAGGTTGTTGGAATAGACTCATCCATTGTGTAATAAATTGTTGCTGCAACATCACTTGCATTGAGTGTTACTGTTGTTGAAGTTGCAAAACTCGATGTTGCAGGACTTGCAAAAACCGTCAGTGGTTCTGGAGCAGGCGTGTTTATGCATGTGCTACCAATCTGGCTTGTTAGCAGTTGTATGTCAGATAAATCAACAACTCCATTCCCCGTGAGGTCCGCATCACTGTTTGGCGCAGAAAACCTGCTTCCCACATAAACCAGATCAAAAACATCAACTTTGTCATCACCCGTGAGATCATAGCAGGCGGATGATGCGGAAAAAAGTGCCTGAATTTCAGATTCTGAAAGAGCCCGGTTCCATATGGCAACATCATCCATAATGCCCTTGAAATGGTCGCCGACAGCCGAAGCAACCTTTTTTGTGCCTAAATAGAGGTCACTTGTTGTTGTTGCAATTTTCCCGCTAGCGGTATTCTGGGCAACTATTGAACCATCAGCATAAAGCCTTATTACAGAACCATCATAGGTGCCTGCAATGTGGTGCCACGTTCCCGTGGAAGGAAGGCTCGCTGTAAGCGTTCCATTGGCGACACCATTCAAATGGAACTTGAGCAATCCATACTCTGCTAATAACCTGTACTGGTTGTCACTATCGCCCTTCTGCATAATTCTGCGATTTGTGGAAAAATCACTCATGTTTATCCACGCGGAAATCGTAATTGCATCTGTGGGGTTTAATGCAGACGAGTTGGGAACGCTAAGATATTTGGTATTGCCATCGAACGAATATGCGTTGCCATATTTTCCGGATGCAACAGCAGCGGGGCAGGTTGCAGTTGCACAAATCGCATTCAGCGTGTTCGAACCTGAATCACTTGCAACAAAATCACTAATTGAATCATTAAAGTGCCATACAGCAATTAATCCAGAGCTTGCGGGCGAAACTTCTGCTGCAAACATTTGTGGAATAAAAAACAGCAATGATACCAATAACAATAAACTCAATCGCATGGACATCAAATTAGTAAGAAATAAGTAATTAATATACTTTTCATTAGGGGGAAAATAATTGAATTTAAGTATCAGAAAAGTGTTGCTAATACATGGTTGGGAAATCTAGAGCAAAAGGACAACCCCGAACCACGGGCAAAAGGACACGCAACAATAATTCATTTGATATTCTGAATCGCAGTCATCCTTCAGATCCTGAGGGATTGAAGCAAATGATTTTGCTAAGGCTCGGAAAACATCCGCAACCAAACTTTCCCAAAAAAGATGAACGCGACTGGAATCAACAGCATACAATCCAACAAATAAAATTTCCCGGGCAAAAGACAAATGAAAAATCTATACGTCTTCGCATAGTAGGCGAACCGCCCTTTCCCCATGAAAGAAGACGTATCCAAAAGAGTGCTGGGGGACAGCTTGATAAAAAAGGAGAACTTACTAAACCCGCTAACGAATTGTTTGTTAACCTAGGCAGGGGTTCACGCGGAAAAGGAACTAAAGAAAATGCAAGAAACAGAAGACAAGTTGAAAATTACCTGAAAAAACTACTCGCAAGGTTCAATGCAGGAGAATTATCTGTAAAGGATTATCGCACACTCAGAGATACACGCCTTAAAGAAGCCCCGTGGTATAAAAGAGAAGAAACGTAATTACTGCTTCACGTAATCAAGCCACTTATTGTATTCAGGAACTTTGCCATGAACAATGTCAAAAAACTTTGACTGTAATTTTTTTGTTATTGGACCGGGCTTTCCAATGCCAATTTTTTTGTTGTCAATTTCTCTTATAGGAGTTACTTCTGCAGCTGTGCCTGTGAGGAATACTTCATCCGCATCATAAAGCTGTTCTTTAGTAAACTTTTCTTCCTTAATTTTAATCCCTTCATCCTTAGCAACCTGCATTATACTATCACGGGTTATACCAACAAGCGCATTTTGTGTTGTTGGTGTAATCAAAATATTATTTTTTACCATGAAAAGATTTTCTCCACTGCATTCACTTACAAATCCATTAGGGTCTAAAAAAATCGCCTCATCAAAACCTGTTTCAAGCGCATCCATTTTTGCAAGGGTGCTGTTAAAATAATTACCTGTTGTTTTTGCCTTTGAAAGAGATTCATGTGCATGTTGCCTTGTGTAACGGGAAATTTTTGCCCTTATTCCGTTCTTTATACCGTCTTCTCCAAGATAACTTCCCCATGGCCATGCTGCTATTGCTGAATCAACTATGCATTTTCCTGTAGCCAAACCCATTTGACCGTAACCAAAATAAATTATTGGTCTTATATAACCTGAAGCCATTTTATTTTCACTTATTATATCGAGGCAGGCTTTCTCATAATCCGCTTCCGCAAAATTCGGTTTTATTCGAATTATTTCAGCTGACTGCATTAATCTTTTGATGTGATCTTTTAACCTGAAAATTGCAGGTCCTTTATCAGTTTCATAACATCTAATTCCCTCAAATACTCCTGAACCATAATGAAGAGTATGAGTAAGCACATGTATTTTTGATTCTTTCCAAGGAACCATTTTTCCATTCATCCAAATAAATTCGGTTTCTTCCAAAAAACAAACACCTGCCAATAATTATTAACTCTTAGACTGATTATTTAGTTATAAATGATTTTTTAATTGTTGCTGGTGCAAAAGGAATTGATACAATGCCTAATCCAAAAAAAACAAAACCAATGAACTTATGGTTGCCTGGTCAGCATACCCCCAAACCAAATGCACGAATTATAAGGCCAGGTGAACATAAACCGCAACCAAATGCACAAATCCTAAGGTCTGGCGAACATAAACTGCAACCAAACGCAAGGGTTATACTTCCTGGCGAAGAAAAATCGGAAGCAAAGAGATTATTACTGCCAACTAACCGCAGAACTGTAAAACGCAAATCTAAACTTCCAATCATTTATACCCCAACAGGTCAGGTGAAACTGGTTGAAAATATTTTCACAAAAAATAGAATCCATTTCGACCCAACAAAAGACAAGGTAATTCGCAAAGTCTGGGAAAGACCGGAGTTAAGGGCCCAATTTGAAAAAATGATTAAAGATGAAATTTTCAGAGGTACACCTCCCCAGATTTCCGAGTTTATTGTAAGTATAAATCCGAAAGCATGCGTTCGATGGACCATGGCAGAATACCGCCTTGATGAACCAACTGCACAGAAAAAAATAATTAAAATAGTTTCAGGCATTGAAGAAAGAAGCAAGAAACTTGCGGACGCCAGCCAAAGAATTACAACTTTGGAAAACATTAGTAAAGGCGTGAATGAAAATTACCGCTTCTTTGCAATGAATGCAAAGGATGCAATGGGCAATATAATACAGCCATACTTGGCCGATTCAGAGACACTCTTAAGGCTGATGAAATCATGACAGGAAAAAAAATAGTAATGATAACCGCTTATGATTACTCCTCAGCATCGATTGCGAATGATGCTGGTGTTGATTTTATTCTTGTTGGGGATTCAGCAGCGAATGTTGTTCATGGAATGAAAAGTACCCGCGAAATAAGAATGGAAGAAATGTTAGTGCATGTGAAGGCTGTTTGCAGAGCAAAACCAAAAGCGATTGTTGTTGCGGACATGCCGTATAAAAGCGATTCAACTCCTGCAAGTGCATTGAAGAACGCAAAGCTTTTTCTGAAAGCAGGAGCTAAAGCAGTAAAAATTGAGGTGTCTGAAGACACAAAAATAAAAGTCATTGAAACTCTTGTGAAAAATAAAATAAAAGTAATGGGTCATTTGGGTTATTTGCCTCAGAGTAATTCAAAGCCAAAAGTAAACAAAGAAGAAACAAAACTATTGAAAGATTCGGCTTTGCTTGAATTAATCGGATGTTCATGGCTGGTGCTGGAACTTGTTCCTGAAAAAATTGCAGGCGAAATAACAGAACTGCTTTCAATTCCCACAATAGGAATCGGCGCAGGAAAATACTGCTCTGGACAAGTTTTGGTATTTCATGATTTAGTGGGTTTGAATGCGGATGATTCCTTCAAACCAAAATTTGTGAAACAATACGCCAGCCTGAAAAAAGACGCCGTGAAAGCAGTGAAAAAGTACGCGAAGGAAGTTCGTGAAGGAAAGTTTCCAAAGAAAAAAAATTCATATTAACAGACTTTTAATTTCAACGGAAAAACTTTATTGCCATCCCTTTTAATTCTCTTGAATAAAACGCCATTCTTCTTTTGGCTTCTTTTTCAGAAATTTCTTTTGAAATATGGATTTGCACTCGTGTTATAGACTCAGGATTGGCATTTCTTAAGATATATTCGTTATCCATTGTAGAATGACGATGTTCAAGAGGAGTAACAAATTCAAGAGTATAGGCATCGCCCTTAAGGTTGCTTGGCCGTTCAGCCGTGACATCAGAGGAAGAATATCTAAATCCTCCAGGGGATTGGCTACGCATCTTAGCATATACATTGTCCCCAAAATTCAAGTCACGTGTACTCTTGAACCCTTGGCGAAGAATTTTTTTCAGAATGGAAAAAGAACTAATTGGAGTTACATATTTGTTTCTGATTGTGTGAACCCATGGAACAGCACTTATTCTGACAAGTTTTCCCTGAGGTGAAAAATCAAGCCCGATCATAACAACACCTTTGTTTGTTTGAACTTCTATTGGATTTGGGTTATTTGTGATTTTTCCATGAGAGAAAATAAGAAGCCTTGATTTAATTACATCTTTAATTTGCTGTGTCACTTTTTCCGGTTCATCCAATGTCACTCCGGCCTCCCGAAAACCTGAAGCGACTTCTTCCGATGTTGCTTGCAACACATCCATTATTTTGCCACGAAAATGCACAAAATCCTCATAAAAATCACCCTCATGAATTATTTTAGAAATACTACTTTTTTTGGGGTTAGTTCTTCTTCCCGTAGAAAAAAATTTAATAGGCATACAAAACTAAAATTAATCAAATTAATATTACTTGCGCAAGAGCCAATATCCTATTTATACTTGCGAGATGTTAATATTTTGTGCCTACAAGAAAACAGTTGCCTCTCAAAAAAAGAGTGCCTCTTAGTGAAGAAGAACAGCGCCGAAGGTTTTCTGAGCACGGCAAAACAATTGAAAATGCACTCGCGAATGCAATGACTAGGGTGTTTCCCAAATTTGCTAATTTGTTTGATAATGCAGGAATATCAAGAGAAGAAGTAGAGGCCAAGGCTCGTGAAAGAATACCGTTCATATTAGAAGCAAATAAACCAGGGATGGATATTGAGGGCTATGCATATATCACGTTTAGAAATGCAATTGCAAAGCAAATCCGATCTGAAGTAAGATATGTGGAAAGGCAGAAAAAGGCAGTTTTAGCCTTGCTCGGGAACCGACCACCTGGTGAAAATCCGAGACAGATTGCAGAAAGAAACGAAGTTATCAGAATCATTGACCACGAGCTCGCACAACTAAGTGAACGCGACAAAGAGATTTTTTTTGTGTACATTGATAGGCTGGGAAACAGGTCTGCTGAAAAAGAAGTGGCAGAAATATTTGGGCTCACAGCATCTGGAGTAAAAAAAGCAATAAATCGGATAAGAACCAAGCTCAGAAAAAATCCTGCTCTGAGGGAACTTTATCCCAAAAGAAAATTACCCCGCAAACCTATAAGAAAAAAGGAAAACTAAAGGCTTTCTTAAAAAACTTTTATTACCTATTATTGACATGCTTTTAATAATTTCAGGTTTTGCGGGTTCAGGAAAAAGTTCTCTTGCTGATTCTTTAGGAAAAAAACTGGAAATTAAGGTTGTTCATGCATCCTCTTTGCTTAGGGAAATGAGTACTCAAGGAATTAGTGCTTTGGAAAATGCTTCTCCTGAAAAAATTCAGGATTGGTGGGAATCAAGCGAAGCAAAGGAATTCATGAAAAAAAGACAGAAAAACGGTTCTTTGGATAGAGCTCTTGATGAAAAATTAAAAAAAATAGCTGATAAAGGCAATGTGATTCTTGATTCGTGGACTATGCCTTATCTTTACAATGGAAAAGCATTCAAGGTATGGTTAGATGCTTCTGCTGAGGTTCGCGCAAAAAGAGTTGCTTCAAGAGATAATTTGAATTATGAAGTGGTATTGGCAAAAATAAAGACAAGAGACCTTGAAACAAAAGCTTTATATGAGAGGTTGTACCATTTTAAAATGGGCGAAAATCTAGAAATATTTAATCTGGTTATCAACACTGATAACTTGGTTCAGGAAAAAGTTTTTGCAGAAGTTTTATCAAAAATTAAGGAGTGATGAAAAATGGAAAGAACCCAAACAGGAGTTAAAGGTTTTGATGAATTAATAGCAGGCGGATTTCCGAAAGGTTCAACCGTACTGGTTTCGGGCGGAGCCGGAACAGGAAAAACAATATTCGGATTGAGTTATCTTTATTCAGGTGCCAAAGATTTTAATGAAGCAGGACTCTATATTACTCTTGAGGGGAATTTACAGAATCTTATCTGGAATATGGAATCATTCGGCTGGGATATTAAACCATTACAGGACACTAATAAGTTTAAAATTTACAAATTAAATTTGCATACTACAGAAAATGTTGAGAGGCAGATTGAAGAGGAATTAAAAGTTATTGCAAAACTTGTAAAAGATATGCGCTGTAAAAGATTAGTTGTTGATTCAACCACTGCTTTAGGTGTATGGATTCCTGAACAGGGAAAAATGAGACACTTGCTTTATTCCTTTGCTGATTCATTAAAAGAATTAGGCTGTACCACTATTCTTATTGCTGAAACACGAGGCGGAAAATTAGATTTTTCAGCTTTTGGAGTAGAAGAATTTTTGGTTGACGGAGTTGTTTCATTATATTTTGTTCCACCAAACAGAAGTATTTTTATAAGAAAAATGCGCGGAACAAACCATTCCAAAACACCGCATGCTTTTAACATTTCAGAAATCGGAATAGAAGTCAAACCAAGAGACGAAATCATGTGGGAAGCAATAAAATAGCTCTTTTTGATTTCTTTAATCAATTTTTTTCTAAAAAATTTGAGCAAAAAGCAAGTAAAAAAATTATTTCAAAAAAAGTTTTGGACTTAGTCCAAACTTAATTCTTTTTTTAATACGCATGATTTGAAATTAATTTTTGTATTTTAACGCTTTTTCTCTTGCCATTTTTATTTCTGCAGATGTCATTATACTAGAAGTTTTAGGAACCTTCTGTCCTGCCTGAACAAATTCTATTACTCCGCTTGCATGCTTTACCCATATACTTTTAGGCATAATTTGCATAGGCGGTTGAGGTCTTTTAGCTTTGAACATGTAAAAATGAAAGAGAAAACTAATATTTAACTCTTTTGAATCAGTAATCTGCAGAAATAGACTTCACTTATTCTTTAATTATTTCATTTGCTTCAAAGCAAGTCTGATATCAGCGCCGACAATGGTTTTTCGGTTTGCGTGTTTTGCAAATTCTGCTGCCTGCTGGCTTAATTTTATTCCTTCTTCCTCAAGAACCTCTGTTAGGGCTATTACAGCATCCTCAGAGACTCTTCCAGCTCCTGCTTTTCTAATAATCCTATCAACTGCTGCCAAAGGCAATATACGGTCACTCATAACGAAAACACCTCTATACTAGGAGTAAAGCTAAATTTATTTAAAGAAATCCCTTTAATGAGTCAAAAAACCTTTTTCAGACCGGCAATTAGGTCTGGGTTTCTTTTTAAACGATTTCACACTTAACTCGAGTATGAATTACATTTCTCATCCTTTAATCAAACCAAATACAGTTGAATCAAAACTTTATCAAGAGGTTTTGGCAGCAAGAGTTTTGGAAAAAGGAAATTCATTAGTTGTTGCACCAACTGCACTTGGAAAAACCATTGTTGCAATAATGACCGCGGCAGAAATAATTAACCAAAAAAGGAAAGTGCTTTTTGTTGCTCCAACAAAACCTTTAGCTGTTCAGCATGAAGCAAGCATGAGAAAATTTCTAAATATTGCTGATGAAAAAATAGTTTTAATGACAGGGGCGATTTCTCCTGAAAAAAGAAAAGAAATTTTTGAAAACGCTTCAATAATCTCTGCAACTCCGCAAAGCATTCAGAATGATTTAGTGTCAGGAAAAATTAATATTAGTGATTTTGGTTTGGTTGTTTTTGATGAAGCCCACAGAGCGATGGGGAATTATTCTTATGTTTTTATTGCAGAGCATTACATGCGAAAAGCAAAAAATCCTCTAATCCTTGCATTAACAGCATCTCCTGGAGGAGAGGAAGAAAAAATTCAAAGCGTATGCAGAAATCTTTTCATAAAAAATGTGGAAATAAAACAGCATGATGATGAGGATGTTAAGCAATATGTTAATCCTATTGATGTTGAGTGGGTTAAGCTTGAGTTGCCTGCAAAATTCCTTGAAATAAAAAAACTTTTGGATGAGTTTCAGCAAAAACAGGTTGATATTTTAAAAACATTAGGCTTTGGAACTGGAAAAAAGTATTTTTCAAGAATTGACATGCTCCAATTACAGGCACGAATAAGAAAAGAGATTACTGCAAATGTAAGAAACCCTGCTCTTTACCTTGCTGCTTCAAGAACAGCTGCACTTTTGAAAGTTGCACACGCACTAACTTTATTAGAAACTCAAGGGACCGAATCTTTGAATGATTATATGCAA
This sequence comes from archaeon, assembly GCA_024653905.1. Taxonomy (GTDB): domain Archaea; phylum Iainarchaeota; class Iainarchaeia; order Iainarchaeales; family Iainarchaeaceae; genus UBA493. The sequence goes on along the minus strand of JANLGZ010000045.1, from coordinate 2,847 downwards.
AAAATGTCAGGAGATAGTTCAAAATCAGGAGCTTCAAAAGCTGTGAAGATGATAATGGCAAATACAAATATGCTGAAAGCAAAAAACCTTTGCCAAGAACTCATGAATGAACACATTGTTCATCCAAAACTTGAAGCATTAAAACATATTCTTATTGATCAGTTTGATAAAAAACCAAATTCAAAAGTAATTGTGTTCAACCATTACAGGGGAAATATTATTACACTGAAAAATTATCTGGAAAAAATCGAGTCAATAAAACCAAAACGTTTTGTAGGCCAAGCAACTAAAGGTGATGATAAAGGGTTAAGTCAAAAAGAACAAGGACAAGCTATTACTGATTTGAAAGATGGAAAATATAATACTTTAATCGCCTCAAGTGTTGCCGAAGAGGGCATTGATATTCCTGAGGTTGATTTGGTTATTTTTTATGAACCAGTTCCAAGCGAAATCAGAATGATTCAGAGAAGAGGCAGAACCGGAAGAAAAGAAGCTGGAAAAGCTATTGTTTTACTAGCTAAAGGCACCAGAGATGAGGCATTTTATTACGCTTCAAGGGCTAAAGAAAAAAAAATGAAAACCACTTTGAGGCAGTTGCAAAATCCAAAAGCGATTCCTGAAAAGAAGCTTGATTCACAAACTACTCTTGCAAAGTATAGCGAAAATTTTGCCGAACAAATAATTATCTATGTTGATTCACGAGAACAAGCTTCAGGGGTTACTATAAAGTTGAGTAAAATGGATGCAGTAATTAAAGTAAAACAATTAGAAGTGGGAGATTTTATTTTAAGTGATAAGGTTGTTGTTGAAAGAAAAACAATTGAAGATTTTTTGAGTTCGCTTATTGATGGGCGTTTGTTTAATCAGCTTACAATGATGTCATCAAATTATGATTCTCCATTAATTATTCTCGAAGGAAACCACGATGAACTTTATACAACAAGAAATATTCACGAGAATGCAATTAAAGCAGCACTTGCATCAATTGCACTTAATTATAGAATACCGATTCTTTACACGCATGATGTTGAAGAAACTGCAAAACTTGTTTATTTAATTGCAAAGCGGGAACAATTAGGTTCTGAAAAAGAAATCAAATTAAGAGTCGGGCGAAAAGGATTAACGATTTCAGAACAACAACAGTATATTTTGGAAGGGTTTCCTTTAGTGGGTCCGAGTCTTGCAAAAGCATTACTTCAAAAATTTGGAACCGTGAGAGCAGCAATAAATGCATCAATAAAAGAATTGCAAGAAGTTGAAAACATGGGTCCAAAAAAAGCAAAAAAAATCCACGAAGTATTAAATGCAGTTTTTGGTGAAGAAAAATGAAATTAAAAAAATTCACAAGAGCTATTGGACGAAAATTACCTAAAACAATTAAAGACCCAATAGGGAAAAAGTTACTTAATTTTAGAGACACTATTGACGCAAGAAGACTTGATGGCACTAAGACAAAGACAGGTGATGTTGTGCTAAAAAGTATAAGGAGTTTATTGAACAAGCCAATTGAATTATTCAGGAATGTTGGAGCTAACCAGCAAAACCGATTTTCAACCCAAAAGTATTATAGTGCTGAAACACTTAGGCGAGGGCGCAAAAAATGAGCGAAGAACTTATTTTTAAATTTGCAAATGCCTAAGAAAGATTAACTTTTTTTAAAGAAGGGACTGAATCACCTTTTTGGAAAAAAGAAAAGACAGATAGATGGAACAAAAACAAAAATTGCAAGTGATTTGCTCAAAAAAGCAACTGATTCTTTGTCACGACAATTACAAAGATTCAGAAAAAACAGAGGAAAAAATTATCACGAAAAATATTCAGAATTCTCTTATTATACTTAGAGAACTATTGAAGAAGAACCAAAAAAAAACTTGGTAAAAATAGCAAAGAAAAAAATAATCACCCTTCAGTTACTTCAATTTCTGCTGAAAGTGTTGGGGAAATAATTATTTCTTTCACAAGTATTTTTGTTACCCCAATTGTTTTTGATTCCCCTGAGCATAAATCAAATATTTGTTCAGAATCAGCAGAATTAAAAAAAACAGCCCTCCATTCAGCAATAGCATCTGAACTAAGGTTCACATTCCCTTTGTAAATTATCTCTTCACCTGTAACAAGAATTAGTTTGTCTTCCGGTTCAATGATAAGTGAGCTTATCACTTGATTCGGGTTTTCAGCAAGATTAATTTCGGCTGGATTATCTGAATCGAAATTATTTTCATCCGAAATTATTTCATTTTTTGGATTTGCACCGCTTGTACATCCAGAAAAAACAATTAACCCTAAAATCAAAATACAAATAATTTTATTTTTCAAGCGAAACAAAAGCACACCTCTCAACAATTAATTCTTCCAATGGATTTTTAACATCAGCAAGGGATTCAATTTCCTTTTCCTCAATTCCAAAAAATTTTATCAGTTCGCTTTTATTCAACCCAAGTTTAATTTCCTTTTCCTCAAAAGCAAGTTTTTCTTTGATTTCACTGACAATTTTTTTATCCGAAGAACCTATTACCAAAACAAGAGGCTCTTTTCCAAATTCTGTTCCTTTTCCAAATTCTGCTCCCTCAAGAGCTTTGCTTAGTTGTTTTTGTGCAAGCAGTCTCACAATAAATTCCAATTCAGGTTTTTTTGTAAAAGCAATTTTTTGCTCAAAAGCATCCAAAGATTGTTCCAAAGCAAACCAAATATGATCTTCACCTGCAACCCATTTAGATGGAATTACCTGAGTAAAAACCCCAAATCCAAGCGTAAGCTTTTTAATAGTCTCTTTGTATGAATCTGTAGATATTTCTCCTTTTAGAAGGGAATAATCGTGTTTTCCTATTGTTTTGGAAAGCATTAAAC
>JANLGZ010000044.1 GCA_024653905.1 archaeon | reverse complement strand
GAAAAAAAATAAAAAAGCGGAATTTTTTTTACTTGAATTAGATATAGCCAACGAAAGGCTCATTATATCTTCCTATTCAAAAAACCAAGAAGAAAAAGCTATACAGGACTATAGTAAGGCTGAAAAAATAAATTCAGATAAAAGCTATTATGATGTTGTTCTTGTGGGGATAGATGATGCTAAAGATTTGGAAAAAACCTACCCTAATTACTTTGCAGATACTAAAGAATTTATTGAAATTTTAAAAGGCATCTGCAATAAATCGATTTAATTAATTTAATTTTTTTAAGGTAATTACTTTTTATTGAGGTTTTAAAATTTCTTCTCTGAAGCATATTATAAGATTTGAAAGAAGATTGAAAAATAATGAACTTTTGTACGTAAGAGATACATTAAAATATTTTCCCGAGTACGAAAATAGTATATTACCTTATTATTGTGGGCTAGTGGTCTAGTCTGGTCGTAGACGTCGCCTCGACATGGCGAAGATCGGCGGTTCAAATCCGCCCTGGCCCACTCACATATTCTTTGTATCCGCACAAGTAAGCGAATTTTTATTTTTTAATGTTTTTGATTCTTTTTGAATCATTTTACTAACTTTAGTAATTCTCTCGAGTTGTGAACAAACATTACAAATATTTCCATTAGCTAGATTTCCGCATTTTGAACATTCTTTAATCGGTTCGTTTTTTTCCTGTTCATTTTTAACAAGCAAAGGTTTCAAATTTTTAAAAGAAGCTAGTAATGAATATTTTGTTCCCGGAACAGATTCCTCTAATTCATTCAGCATTTTTCTGTAATGGTTTCTTTTAGCCATCCAAGAGTAAGGACAACACTCGTCTGAATAATGTTCAATTCCATTTAATGCACAATAAGCAATAATTTCTTTTTCAGGAGTTTCATAAAGTGGTTTTATCCTTTTTACAAATCCTTCAAACTTTTTATTCCCGGAAATTTCACCCAATCGAGCAGCTCTTGTCAAATCATTTCCGAAAAAACTCATTGCAATTGATTGAACTTCATCATCAAGATTATGTCCGGTTGCAATTTTATCGGCTTTAATTTCCAGTGCTTTAGAATTCAAAAAATGCCTCCTAAAAACCCCGCAAAAAGAACAAGTACTCCCTAGCTTAGGATCTTCATGGATTTTTTTCATTACATCGCTCATTTCTATTCCAAATTCGCTTTGGAAAGAAACAGTGTGGTAAGGAATCTTGTTTGTTTTGCAGTAATCAATTCCAATCCGCATGCTTTTGTCTCTGTAACCTTTGATTCCTTCATCAATCAGAATTGCTTCTAATTGTATTTGTGGCTTTTTGCCGCCGTAAATCTTGTGAAGCAAGTGCAAAGTAACCATTGAATCCTTTCCCCCAGAAACTCCAACAGCTACTTTTTCACCATGTTTTATAAGCTGGTTCATTCTGAGAGTTTTCCGAACTCGCTTTTCAAAAAAGTGATTAAAATGCTCTTTGCAAAACCTGTGCGGTCCATAACCTATGAAAATCTTGGCTTCTTCATCGCACTGGTCACACTTGTTCATTTGTAGTTCCTGCATTGAGAAATTTTCTTGGGAATACCTTTAAATAGCTTCTCTAATAGTTATAATTGAGTTAATAGCCCTATTTTTAGGTGTTTTTTTTGAGTTTAACTAAACAGATTAAGAAAACTATTCAGAAGGAAGTCCAAAAGTCCAAGGACAAAGAGTATCCGTACGCGGAGCTTTTCAGAAAAAAAGTCCTTGCTCAGAGACAAAAAAAGGTTTCTGTTGTTAGAGTGGACAAACCTTCAAACCTTCCAAGAGCAAGAGCTTTGGGTTATAAGGCTAAAGAAGGATTTATTATTGCTTTAACAAGAATCCGAAAGGGTTCAGGAATGCACACAAGACCCGCAAGAGGAAGACGTCCAAAAAGAATGGGTGTTAAGAAACTGACAAGGCGTATTTCAAGGCAGGTTATGGCTGAACAAAGAGCTGGAAAAAAATATCCTAATTGTGAAGTATTGAATTCTTATTGGGTCGGAGTAGATGGAAAGCACACTTATTATGAGGTTATTTTGGTTGATGTTGCAAGCCCAAGCATAAGGGCGGATAAGGAAAGAAATCAGATTGTTTTCAACAAGCACACTAAAAGAGCCGAAAGAGGCCTTACAAGTGCTGGCAAAAAATCAAGAGGATTAGTAAAAGGCAAAGGTCACGAAAAGAACTTCCCGAGCATAAGAGCAAAAGGAAGAAAAGCGAAGTAAAAGCACTTTTTTCTTTTCTCTGCGAGAAAAGAAAAACCTGCACTAAAAAGAAAAGATGCTGCTTCGCCGAGCCAAAAACGAACCTATACCAAAAAGAAAGAGAACTATTTTTTTCAAAAACCAGTATTTAATTGTTTTTCTGCATAATTTCTCACTATGAACCTGAATTTAATCCAGTTTTCAGAATTGAATGAAATTGATGATTTATCCGCAAAGTTCAGGGATGAAATAGTTATTGTTGCGAAGAATTTTTCCGAAACAGAATTGAAAGAATTCAATTCTAAAAAAAGAAAATCAAAAGTAAAATTATTCTCTTGTAAAGTTCTTGAAAAAAAAGATAATAAAGAATTTCAGAAATTCAAAAAACTCTGCGATTTTATAGCTGTTAAAGGTGGCTCTATTGAAATGAATTCATGGGCTGCGAATCAGAAAGCGGATTTGCTTTTACAACCATTTAGTTCAGGAAAAAATGCTTTCGATTTAGCAACAGCAAATGTTCTTAAAGAAAATAATGTTTTCACTTGTTTTTTGTTTAATGATTTTTTAGAAACAAAAGGATTTGGTCAAACACAACTAATGAAAAATGCTATTTTTTGTTTAAAATTAATTGAAAAATCAAAAGCGCCTTTGCTATTTGTTTCAGGTGCAAAAGAAAAACAACAAATGCGTGCTTCTAAAGATTTGAGTTCTTTTGGAGTTTTTTTAGGAATGAAAAAAGAAACCGCTTTGAAAACAATCAGAAAAAACAGCGAAAAGTTTTTGGAGAGATTACAATGAATCAGGTTGGTAAAATGAATAAAATGAATAAAATGAAAATTCCCTCTTTAGAAGAATGCAATTCTATTATAGAAGAGTACAAAGTTCCTGAGCATATTAAATCTCACATTGCAATGGTGAGAAAGATTGCAAACTTTTTAGCTAAAAAAATTTCTAAAACTGAAAAAGAAATTAATTTAGATTTGGTTGATAAAGGAGCCTTGCTTCATGATGTAATGAAAATGTATTGTGTTGAAAATAATTGCAGGCATACAGAAGAAGCCAGTAAAGTTTTGAGCCAAAAAGGGTTTCCTGAATTTGGAAAAGTTCTGGAACAGCATGGTCTTGATGAAGTGAATCAGTTTGATGCAAAAACTTTGCTTGAAGCAAAAATTGTTTGGTATGCAGATAAACGCGTTAATCATGACAAGCTGGTTTCGTTAATTGCAAGATATGTGTATTTGAAAAATAAGTATGGTTCTGAAAGTGATAAAAAAATGAAGCAGATTATTTCAACAGAGGAGAATGCTAAAAAAATTGAAAAGGAAATTTTTGAACTTGCTGGTTTGAAAAGGGATATTTTGGAAGATGATTTGAATGGCTGATAAGAAAAAATCATTGAAACCGATTCCGCCAACTTTAAGGGGTAAAAAGCGTTACATAAAATTTGAATTCATATGCAATAATGCTTTGAAAGAAGAATCTGTCAAAAAAGCCATTTGGGGTACTTTTAGAGGAGTTTTTGGAGAAAAGGGGATTGCGGAGCAGAAATTATGGGTTGTTAAGTGGAATTCTGCCAAAAATGAGGGAATTCTGAGATGTTCTCATACTGAAGAGGAAAACGTGAAAGCGGGCTTATTGTTTTTGAAAAGTGTTGATAATCAGGAAATAATTCCTCTAATACTCAATGTTTCGGGTTCTATTGCCAAATTAACAAGTTGAAAGTTCGCTTTATATATATTACTGATTAGAAATAGATAATTAAGTAGAAAGGAAAAGTGATCTTTTTGTATCCAGTTTCTCAACCAGCGAACTACGACAGAGCAGCAACAATGTTCAGCCCTGATGGCAGATTATATCAGGTTGAATATGCGTCAAAAATCGTTTCACAAGGCACAATGGGAGTTGCATGTAAATACCATAATGGAATCATTTTTGGAGCTTTTAAGAAAATAAACAGCAAATTGCTTTTGCCTGATTCAGTTGAAAAAATATTTCCAATTGATGATCATATTGTTGCGGTTTCAGCTGGTCTTGTTGGAGATGCAAGAAGAATAATCGGCAATGCAAGACAGAAAGCTCAGGAAAACAGGATGTATTATGAGGAAGCAATTCAGATTGAAACTTTAGTAAAAGAAGTTTCTAATGTAATGCAGGTTTTTACCCAATATGGTGGAATGAGACCTTTTGGTGTTTCATTAATCATTGGGGGAATTGATAATACAGGAAAGAGGCTTTTTGAAACAGAGCCATCAGGTGCACTTGCAGAATATCATGCAATTGCAATAGGAAAAAATAGAAACAAAGCAATGGAATTGTTCGAGAAAGATTGGAAAGAAAATCTTTCAAAAGATGCTGCAATAAAATTATTGTTAAAAGCTCTTGAACATAGCCTTGATGAAAAGGAAAAATTTGATGCTAATAAACTGCAGTTCACAATCGTGGATGAATCGCGAGAATTCAAACCTATTACTCAGGAAGAATTGAAGGGTTTCATGAATAATAAGCAGTAAAAAAGAAGGTTTTATTTCAAATGGTTAGAACGGAAGATGCCGTGATTGCTCGTTACGAGCATTCAGGTGAAAAATTCGAGATACTCGTAGACCCAGACTTAGCGATGGATCTGAAGCACGGAAAAGACATTAATTTTGATGATCTTTTAGCAGCTGATACTGTGTTTAAGGATGCTAAAAAAGGTGAGGATAAATCAGAGGAAACTTTGCAAAAAGTTTTTCACACAACTGATGTGAAAGAAATCGCAAAAATAATTATTATGGAAGGAGAAGTGCAGTTAACGACTGATCAGAGAAGAGCAATTACAGAAAAGAAGAGAAAAGAAATTGTTACATTTATTTCAAGAAACGCAATTAACCCTCAAACAAATACTCCTCACCCTGTGCAAAGGATTGAGAATGCTTTGAATGAAATTAAGTTTAATGTTGACCTCAACAAAACTGTCAAGGAACAGATTGCTGAGGTTGTTAAGGAAATTAAAAAAATACTGCCACTATCAATGGAAAAACTCAAAATAGCTGTAAGGGTTCCTGCACAATTTTCAGGAAAGGCTTCGGTTATTTTGCATAAGTATGGTCTTGAAAAAGAAGAATGGCAGAATGATGGTTCTTTAGTTGCAATGTTAGAACTTCCTGCGGGAACAAAGCAGGATCTCTTCAATGAGTTGAATCATTTGACTCATGGAGATGTTGAAACAAAGATTATTGATGATAAGAGGTGAAAATAAAATGGCTAAACGAATAGTAATACCAGGAGAACTGGTTACTGAGGAAAGAAAAAAACTGGGAAGCCATGTTTTTGTAAGGGAAGGAAAAATATATTCTGACTCAATAGGGGTAGTTAATGATGAATCTGATTTTGCATCAGTGGTTCCTTTGGAAGGAAAATATCTGCCTCAAGTAGGGGATGTAATTATAGGGGTTATTTCAGCAGAGAAATTTTCTGTTTATATGGTTGATATAAACAGCTTCTATCCGAGTGTAATTTCAAAAAGAGATTTGAGAGAAATTTTAAAACCTGGTTCAGTTGTATCAGCAAAAATAATGAAAGTTAATGAATTGAACGAAGTTGATTTGGCAAATCCAAGGGTTTTCTTTGGTGGAGAAATAATCCAAATAAGTCCTGTGAAAGTTCCAAGGGCAATAGGCAGGGAAGGTTCAATGCTTAATATTTTGAAAGAAGGAACAAAAAGCAATCTTATTGTAGGGCGTAATGGAAGAATTTGGGCAAAAGGCGGAGATATAGAATTGTTAAAAAAATCAATCAAAAAAATCGAAGACGAAGCTCACTTAAGTAATCTTACAAACAAAATGCAGGACTTTTTGAAAGTAAATCCTGCTAAAAATGAACAAGAAGGTGAAAACTAAATGGCAAAGAAAAAAGAAGAAAAAATTGTTTACGTTGATTCAAAAGGAAAAAGACTTGACGGAAGAAAAGTAGATGAATTAAGACCAATAAAAATTACGGCAGGAGTAATCCCAAGAGCTGATGGTTCAGCTTATTTAGAATGGGGTCAGAATAAAGTTTATGCAGGAGTTTATGGTCCAAGAGAATGCTTACCAAAACATTCAGCATCTCCATACAAAGCAGTAATAAAATTGAATTACAGAATGGCATCATTCAGTGTTCCTGATAGGAAAAATCCTAGACCAGGAAGAAGAGAAATAGAAATCTCAAAAGTTTGCGGAGAAGCATTAGAAAAAGCTGTTTTCGTTGAGAGATTTCCAAATACTCAGATAGATATTACTGTTGAAATAGTTGATTCAGATGCAGGGAGCAGAATAGCAGCTTTAACCGCAGCATCAGTTGCACTAGCAGATGCAGGAATTCCAATGAGAGATATGGTTTGCGGAACAGGAGTTGGAAGAGCAGGCGGAAAAATCATTGTTGATTTAAACAAGGATGAGGAAGATGCACCAGATGCTGTTGATATTCCTATGGCAATTTTGCCAAACTCTGAGGAAATAGTATTGCTTCAACTTGACGGAGTTATAAGCAAAAAAGAATGGCAAGAAGCTTACAAAGCCGGAGTGAAATCTTCAAAAGAAGTTTATGAAATTCAGAAGAATGCAATAAAAGCAAAATATATTGATTCTGAAACCGAAACTAAAAAATCAAAGAAAGGAGTTGAGGCACAATGAATAGCTCATCAGAATTATGGGATTTAAGAGTAGACAAAATAATCGCTGATTTGAAAAAAGGCGCAAGGGCCGATGGAAGAAAAGTAGATGACATGAGAAATGTTATTATTACTGAAGATGTCAGCCATAACGCTAACGGAGAAGCAAGAGTAAAACTTGGGCAAACAGAAGTAATAGCTGGAGTCAAAATGATTTTAGGCGAGCCATACCCAGATTCTCCTGATCAAGGATCAATCAGTGTTGGAGTTGAACTTTTGCCTTTTGCTGACCCTGAATTTGAAACAGGTCCTCCAAGAGAAAATGCAATTGAACTATCAAGAGTGGTTGATAGAGGCATCAGAGAATCAGGCGCGGTTGATTTCAAAAGTTTAAGCATTACTGAGGGAGAAAAATGCTGGATTGGTTTTGTGGATATTTATCCATTAAACAATGATGGGAATTTGTTTGATGCATGTGGAATAGCTGCATTAAAAGCTTTGCAAGGCGCACAATTACCAAAAGTTGAGGATGGAGAAATAGTAAAGGATGAATATGCTGGAAAAATAAAGTTAAATGCACAACCTATCCTTAATACATTCGCAAAAATAGGTAATGTTGTTGTTGCAGATCCAACAATTTCAGAGGAAAAAGCAATGAATGCTAGGTTTTCTGTTGCAGTAACAGAAGCAGACCAAATAACTGCTTTCCAGAAGGGATTATCTGGTTCTTTCAGCGTTTCTGAGATAGACCGTGCAATAGATGTGGCTTTGAAGAACAGCAAACAAATAAGAAAGTTACTATAGGGGAATTAATTATGGGAGAAACAAAAAAAGTAGGAAGCACAGGCCGTTTCGGCGTAAGATATGGAGTAGGCATAAGGAAGAAACTGCTCAAAGTAGAATCAATACAGGTTCAGAAGCAGAAATGTCCTAATTGCGGTTCTCCTACAGTTAAGAGAAAAAGCAGGGGAATCTTTGCATGTAAAAAATGCGCTTATGAATTTGTCGGCGGAGCATATTTTCCAAAAACCCTTACTGGTGGTTTAATCGGCCAGATGGTTTCCCAGAAAAGATTTGTTCCTGAAGCAATAGAAAAACTTTCTGAAATAAAAGAAGAAATAAAGGAAGTTAAAGGTGAAAAAGAAGTAAAGGAAGATGAAAAGAAAGAGTCTAAGAAACCAGCTAAAAAAGAAATAAAGGAAAATAAAGCACAAGCTGATGAAGTCAAAGAAGAATCTGAAAAAGAAACTGATGCTGAAGGTGAAAACTAATGTACCTATGTTTAAATTGCAGAAAAGAAGTTGCAACTCTTCCTAATGGCGCTATAAGATGCCCTGGTTGCGGTTACAAGGTTTTCTCAAAAATAAGAGAACCACTCACAAAAACAGTTAATGCTCGATGATTTTCATGGAACTTGAAACGCAATTTGAGTTTCCTGATGAGGGAACAGCAAATGCTGTTTGCAGAGCGGTTTCTGTGGAACTTAATACGGAATTCCAAAAACGCTCAAAAACCACTATAAATACTAATAAAAATGTTGTTTTGCTCAAAATAAGTGCTGAAGATGAATCAGCATTAAAAGCTTCGGAATTTACTTTCACGAGGCTCTTAGAATTATGCAAGGAAGTTTCAGAGGTGAAAACAAATGAGTGATGATGTAAATACAAGTATTCAGGAGTTTGAAAGAAGCAGAATCCAATTATCTGCAATAGAAAATCAAACTCAGAGTATGAAAATTCAAAGCCAGGTTATTTCCGAGGCATTGGACGAACTAAAAAGCAGTAAAGAGGAAAAGGTATACAAGGCAGTTGGAAATATTTTGATTTTAACTGATGCAAAAAAAGTCAGCAAAGATCTTGAAGAGCAAAAAGAAACAATTGATTTAAGAGCAAAGACTCTGAAAAAGCAGGAAGAAAATTTAATGGGCAAACTCAATAAATTAAAAACAGAAATTGAGAAAGCCCAAACAGGAAATGAGGGAAAAAAAGAGGGAAAATAAATGCCTCTTAACAACCTCTCTCCGTTGTTTGGAAAGAAGTTATTAATTCTAACCCATGCTGGTGCTGATGTTGATTCATTAGCAAGTGCAGCTGCAATCTATTTTTCGTTAAAAGAAAAATCAAAAATAACAATAGGCGTTCCTGATCATTTAAATTTAAATGCAAAAGCTCTTACAAAGCAATTAAAAATTCCTTACAAAATAAATCCTTCCTTTGAGGGTTTTGATGCTTTGTTGTGTGTGGATTTTAACAAAAGCAAAATGCTTGGGTCTTTACAAAAAAACTTTTTCTCTTATAAGGGGGAAAAATTTCTCATAGACCATCACTCTGAAGAAAAGGAAATAATGGCTCCTAAAAATAATGTTTTTGCTTCAAAAAAAGCAATTTCCACAACTGAACTAGTTTATCAATTATTAAAAAAAACTAAAGTGAAAATTCCGAAGAATGCTTATGCGTGCATTGCTTCTGGAATAATAACCGATTCTGCTTCTTTTCATATTGCTGATCATGTAACTTTTAAAATAATGGCAGAGGTAATGGAAAAAGCAGAGCTTTCTTACAGAGGTCTTGTGGATTTGTTTTCTACTGAAATTGATTTTTCTCAAAAAATTGCAGCATTAAAAGCTGCTAAAAGGGTTAGGATTTTCAAATCAGCAAATGCAATAATAGCTATTTCTGATGTTGGTGCTTTTGAAGCTGATGCTGCGAATGCGTTGATAAGGATTGGTGCTAATGTTGCTTTTTGCGGTTTTGCAGAAAAAGGAACAATCAGAATAAGCGGTCGTGTGAATAATTCTTGGATGAATAAAAACAAATTTGATTTAGCAAGGGATGTTTTTAATAAATTAGAAAATTATTTTCCAGGGGAAGGCGGAGGCCACCAAGGAGCTGCTGGTTTTAATGGCAAAGGGGATGATGTTATTCCGTTGCTTTTGAAATGCGTTGACCTAACTCATAAGTTCATTTCCAAAAAAGAAAAAGCAATTTTGAAAGAGTACACCTAATTTTTTTTTCTCTTTTATTGTTTTTTCACAGTAGTTTTTATTGTTTTGTTTGAATTCTTTTATGTAGTTTTTTTGGCTGCTATTTTTTTTGTTACACTTTTCCTTTTCTTTTCAAGTTCTTTGATTTTTTCTTTTTCCTCTTCAGTGTAAGGTTTTGCGTATTTTCTGTACTTGGTTTTAGCCCAGTGTTCCGGCTGTTTTTGTCTTAGTTTAAGTTCTTCTTCCAATAATTTTTTTCTCAGTGTTTCACTAACTTTACCCAAAACCAAATCACTCCAAATGTTTCAATTTCAAAAAGCAATTTTCACAAACCCATTTTTCCATAAATTCCATGCCATTTTTTTCAGAATTGTTGCAGAGAATGCATTCTCTTCCTTCTTCATTAACCGTGTAGCGGTTGCTCCATTCATATAATAATTCCCAATCCATCCATTGCGGAACCACCAGTTCTTTCATAATGGTTTTATCGTTCTGCTGAATTCTTGTTAATTGTGTGGGTAAAATTTGTTTGCCAAAATTTTCAAGAAAAGCAACCCTGTCCTTTTGACCCCGCCTCAAAAAATCAGTCATTTTCAGTTCCCAGGAATCCATGTAAACACAACGGTTTTCTGGCTATTTATTTCTTGTGCTTATGTAAAAAGTCATAATTTCTGTAAATCCGGCTTATTTTTTTTATTGTTGTGTTTTTGGGATTATATCTAAATTTTGGTTATAATCTTATTAGTAATATGAAAAAAAGAACTTTTACAGTTGTAATTGAAAAAGATGAGAATGGCTGGATGGTTGCTGATGTTTCTGAGTTGCAGGGTTGTCATACTCAGGCAAAAACAATGGATGAGTTAATTAAAAGAGTTAAAGAAGCTATTTCTCTTTGTTAATCGACAGCGGTTAAAAAGTTGTAGAAAATAATCATCATTCCTGTAAATGCATACAAGTAAAATACGAGGAGAATGATTCCGAGGACTATGGCTGTGCCGAGCAGTATTTTGAAAATCAGTCTCATAGGAATCAGTCCACGGCTGTCATAAAGTTATATGAGAATAGGGGCCAGTTAAAAAGCCAATAAATGTATACTGCCAAAATGATGGCTCCCATTATGAGAGCTATTCCTAATCCTATTTTGAATAACAACCTCATATGTATCTCTCCAGTGTTTCAATGCTTTTGCCCATTGAGTTATCGTCATTTGCCCAAGTAGCATCAACAACCAAATGAGTTTCGTATCCTGCAATGAAAGGTATAGATAAACTGCTTATTTTTAATGCCTCAAAAAGTGAATGTTCTCCTTTGGGTTCGTGGGTAATTTCTCTGGGTGAATTGTTGATATATCTTATGTCTGGTGCTATTGCTCCAAAGAAATAATCATCAATGTTTTCGTGTTTTGAAATAAATTTTTTCACTGAAAGTTTTTTCAAAACTAAATGAGCAATCCATTCATGAGTAAAAATTCCAGCCATTGAAAATAACCTAATTAACTATTATTGTTGATTTATTAAATGATTTTGGTGCGTTTGTGGAAAATAATATCATAATTAAACTACTTTTTTCCCTTGTTGTTTGGTACAAAAATTATAAGTCGTATAGGTATTGTACAGACAAGGGCAAATTGGGCTATTTTTGGCATTTTTTTGGGTTTTGGCAGAGTTATCACTGAAACTGCCCCAAAACGCATTTTTGGTGTTAACCTCAGGAAACAAGAACAGAATTGTAGCCACATAAAACAATATATTTAAAATAAGTGGTCACCTATTATTATTGTATGTTCGTCGAAGTCAGGAAATTTTCAGGGAAGAAAAAATACTATTTAGTCCACTCCTTTAGGTATGGGAAAAAAGTCAGGAAAATCAGGCGTTATTTGGGTGCAAACATTAGCAAGGAAAAACTGAAAGAAATGAAATTAATCGCTGAAAAACAAATTATACAAAGAGTGAATGTTTTCAAGAAAATAAACGACCCCTTGCTAGAAGTGCTTTCGGAAGAGGAAATTCAAAAAATAAAAGAACTGCAGGATGCCAGTGAATTCAAAGTGTTCCGCCTGTCAGAAGAAGAGTGGCAGAGATTTTCGGAAATATTCACTTTTAACACAAACGCCATTGAAGGCTCCGAACTAAACCAAAAGGAAGTCAAGGAAATACTCGAAAAAGACAAGTGGCCACAGGACAAAAGCAAAGAAGACATATCAGAGACATACGGAGTAAAAGAAGCAATCCAATTTATCCGCGAAACCAACGAACACGTTTCTGTAGGATTAATCAAAAAAATCCATGAAATTGTCTTCAAAAACTCAAAACCTTACGCAGGCCAGCTCAGGGCAAAAGGGATAGAGGTTGTTGTAAGAGACGGGCTTGGGAACATTGTGCACGAAGGGGCACCTTCTGAAAAAGTACTCGAACTTATAAAAGAACTTGTGCAATGGTATTCCAAATACCAAAAAAAATATCCTCCCTTACTGCTTGCCGCTGTTGTCCACAACCAGTTTGAAAATATCCATCCGTTCCAAGACGGAAACGGCCGAGTAGGCAGGATACTTATGAACAACATACTCATAAAACATGACTTGCCACCGGTAAACATCGAACTCACCAAAAGGAGAGATTACTATAACTCATTGCAAGAATATGAAAAAAACCACAACCTCAGGCTGACAATAGAGTTTTTACTGGAAGAATACAAAAAACTCAAAAAACAACTTAGGTGACCACGTTTTTGAATTTTGTGGTCACCCAAACACCGTTTCTATGATAACCCAAAAAGTTAACGCCACAAAAAGAATGGAAAAATGTGGTGACAACAAAAAAGTTATTACTCAAAACCAATCCAAAGCAGGCAAGTAATAACAGGACTTATAAATAAACAACTTTCTTGCCTTGTTTGATTTTATGCCTCTCCACCGTTGGTCACCCTTACGGGTACTCCTGTTGGTCGCGGTGGGGTGCGCGTCCACCTCACTGCGTTCGGTAGGACATATTACAAATACACTATTTTTTTTCCTTGTTTGATTTTATTTCTCTCAGCATACTTAATCAAATAATGTGCTGTTGATTTTGAGATTCCGGTTATTTTTTCTATCTCTCTGAATGTCCGGTTATCCCTGTGCAGTTCTACTATTTCAGAAATGGTCTGCAGATTAAGTTCTATTGGTCTGCCTCTTGCACTTTCGATTACTAATTCAACTTTCAATTCTTTGATTTTTTTCTTTGCTTTTTCGCTTAATCTTTGCTTTGCACTTTTAGTAATGTAAATAGTGCCTGCTCCGTTTTTCAGAACTTGTTCTAGTTCTTTTGCTTTTGGGGCCCGTGTGAAATGAATTTTTTCAGTGCTCATAATCTTCTACTCATTTTTGGTATGCGTAACATTTTTAAGTAAATTCGGGAAGAATTCTTCCTGTATTATAGGTGTTCTTGTGGATTATAAATTTGATTCTATTGCAAATTCTTTGGAAGCTTTGAAGAATGGCGAGTTAATTGTTCTTGTGGATGATGAGAACCGTGAGAATGAAGGGGATTTAGTATTGTCTGCTGAAAAAGCTAGTGCTGAGAAGCTGAATTTTATGGCAAAAGAAGCCAGAGGCCTCATTTGTGTACCTATAACCTCTGAAAAGGCTTTGCAGTTAGATTTGCCAAGAATGACTCAAAATAGGGATAGGTTTGATACGCCTTTTACTGTTTCTGTGGATTCTGCTTCTGGAGGCACAGGAATAAGCATTAAGGACAGGCTTCTTACAATTGAAACCATTCTTTCTGATGATTCAAAACCTGAGGTCCTTTGCAGACCAGGGCATGTATTTCCTTTAGTGGCTAAGGATGGCGGGGTTCTTCAGAGAGCAGGTCATACTGAAGGTGCTGTTGATTTGCTAAAGCTCGCGGGGCTTAAACCAACTGCTGTTATTTGTGAAATTTTGAATGAGGATGGTTCCATGGCAAGACTTCCTGAGTTAATGGTTTTTGCAAAAAAACATGATTTGAAAATTGTTACAATAAAAGATTTGATTCAGTGTAAATTGAAAGATGGTTTGCAGGTAAAAAAAGAAGCAAGTGTAAATCTTCCCACTGAATTTGGGGATTTCAAAGCGTTTGGTTATTCTGATGTTATTGAAGGAAGAGAATACCTTGCAATAGTTAAAGGAGAAGTCAGGGGGAAAAAGAATGTTCTTGTGAGGGTTCACAGTGCATGCCTTACGGGGGATGTGTTTCACTCGAAAAAATGCGATTGTAATTTTCAGTTGGAATCCTCTTTGAAAATGATTGAAAAAGAAAAGCAGGGGGTTGTGCTTTACATTCCGCATCATGAAGGAAGAGGAATCGGTTTGCTGAATAAATTAAAGGCCTATGAATTGCAGGAAAAAGGAAAAGATACTGTGGAAGCAAATTATGTTCTTGGTTTTCCCATGGATAAAAGAGATTTTGGAATTGGAGCGCAAATTCTGGTTGATTTGGGTTTAACAACTATACGATTACTTACAAATAATCCTAAAAAACTCAAAGGTTTGCATGGTTTTGGTTTGGATATTGTTGAGCAGGTTCCGATTAAATCAGTTCCTAATGAGTATAATGAAAAATATCTTGCAACAAAAAAATTTAAATTAGGGCATTCCTTATAATATTGAATGGAATCAAAAATTGCTGTTCTGGGCCTTATTGTTGCAGCTTTAATATGGTCAATTACTGGTGTTTCTTATAAAGTTTTTGAGTCTGTTGGAATACCTCTGTTTTTTACTTTCTGGGTTCTCGTAATTTTCAGGTTTATCAGTGTCTGGTTTATAAGTGATTATAAGGGGATTAAGCATGAGCTTGTAACTGATTTGAAAGAATTGCGTATGATTGGTTTAAACTCATTATTTGCGCTTGGAACCCCGGTTTTTTTTATACTCGCAATAACAAATATTTCTGTTCCTGACGCGTATTTTTTGGTTTATACTGCGCCTGCATGGGTATTGATACTTTCAATTTTTCTTTTAGGTGAAAAGATTTCCCTGAAAAAAATTTCTGGTTTGGCTTTGACTCTTATTGGTATTTATCTTATTGCCCATCCTGAAAATATTTTTGAACTGAACATTGGTTTCTTGTTTGCTCTTGCTGCAGCTTTCACATATTCCGGGGATATTATTACCGGTCGTGAATTAAAGGATTATTCTTTTCATACCGTGGCGATTTATGCCTCTGGTTTCCAGACAATAGTGCTCACGTTTTTCGTGTTTTTTTATTTTGGGATTCCGCCTTTGGAGAATTCACTTTTTTATCTTGGAATCATAGCTCTGCTTGGTTTGTTCAGGGGTGTTG
>JANLGZ010000057.1 GCA_024653905.1 archaeon | reverse complement strand
CAGAAAACCTGCATTAATTGTCGCATGTGGCAAACCGCAAAGATTTGGAGAAACCGTACACAAATCCATTTGGTAATGTTGCAGAGGAGAAAGTTTTTCTATTTCTTTAAATTTTGGCGCCGCAATAGGCATTGCGGGCAGAGCAAGCACATCTACTTTTTTGAAAATGCTTTTATATTCATTAATTAATTTGGTTCTTGCTTTCATTGCTTTCAAATAATAAGCATCCCTGAAACCAGACATTCTTGCAAAAGTTCCAATCATAATTCTTCTTTTTGCTTCCTCACCAAAAGCTTCACTCCTTACACTTGAGAAATATTCATTAAAATTCCCTTCAAGTTTTTTTGCAAAACCATAACGCAAACCACAGTATTTTGCAAGATTTGTTGAAGCCTCAGTCATTGCAATCAAATAATAAACAG
Organism: archaeon; assembly: GCA_024653905.1. GTDB lineage: Archaea > Iainarchaeota > Iainarchaeia > Iainarchaeales > Iainarchaeaceae > UBA493. The sequence goes on along the minus strand of JANLGZ010000057.1, from coordinate 9,834 downwards.
CAACACCATATTCTGTGTTTAAAGGAAGGGAAATTTCCTCTATTTTTGCACCAAATGATTCTGCTTTATCTATTTTTTTTCTCACAATTTCTTTTAATTTTTCATCCTGAATAGATTTGAAAAGTTCTTTCGGCAGACCAATCCTCAAACCTTTAACATCCTGTTTTTTTATTGAAGCATTTAGGGAAGTGCTGTCTTTTGGATCGTTTCCGGACATTACGTCCAATAAAACTGAAGCGTCATCAATTGTTTTCCCCATTGAACCAATTTTGTCCAAAGAATTTGCATAATCCATTAAACCAAACCTTGAAACTATTCCATAAGTTGGAGTTATTGATGCAACTCCGCAGAATGAAGCAGGACATGCAATAGAACCGCCTGTACTTTCAGCAATAGCCGCATGAGTATTTTGTGTTAAAGCAGTAAACCCCGCAGCTCCCCCTGAGGAACCGCCACAGCTTCTTTCTTCATCAAAAGGATTTTTTGGATTTTCTCCCGCAGTATGATTAACTGAAAATGTTCCGAAACCGAATTCATCCTGAGAAGTTTTCCCCAGAATTATTGCACCTTCTTTTTTTGCTTTTGTAATTACAGTTGCATCAAAAACAGGTTTGTAACCAGAGAGAATTTTTGAACCTGCCCTTGATTCTAAACCTTTAACACAAATACAATCCTTAACACTTATCGGAACTCCAAAAAGTTTCCCTTTTTTTTCTTTCTGCTTTTCTAATTTTTCAGCCTGTTCTAGAACAGATTTTTTATCAAAAGAATTAAAATGATGAAATTTTTTGTTGTTCTTTTCTATTTCCTCAATGATTTTATGGGTGTGTTCCAACACAGAACCGTTTTTTGTTTCATTAACAAATTGAGAAATATTAAAAGCCATTCATAACACCCTTGGACCTTTGAAGTAGCCGTCTTTTTTATGAATAGTGTTTGAAAGAGCATCTTCCTGTAAAAGAGATTTTTCTACTTTATCTTCCCTGAAAACATTTTTCATTTCCAATGGCTGGAATGAGGGTTTTTCTTTTGAAACATCAAGCTTATCAATTTTTGAGAAAAAATCAAGAACTTCTTTTAACTGCGGAAGAAACTTTTTTTCCTCTTCTTTTGTGAGGTTTAAACGCGCGTTTTTTGCCACGCTTTGTAATAACTTTTCATCCACCTTTGGTTTAGGCATAAAAATCATTTTTTCAGGTCAAGCTTTAATCCGAGTTCCTTGAGCTGTTTTGCATCAACTCCGCTAGGAGAACCATCCATAAGGGACATTGCAGATTTGTTTTTTGGAAAAGCAATAACCTCTCTGATGCTTGATGCTCCAACTAAAAGCATAATCATTCGGTCCATGCCAAATGCTATGCCTCCATGCGGAGGAGCTCCATATTTGAATGCATCCATCATAAAACCGAATTTTTCTTTAGCATCCTTCTCGCTTATACCAAGTGCTTTGAAAACTTTTGCCTGAATATCTGATTGATGTATTCTTATTGAACCCCCGCCAATTTCAAGACCATTAAGAACCAAATCATAAGCATTGCTTCGCACTTCTAATGGTTTTTTTTCCAGTAAATCAAAATCCTCTTTTTTAGGAGAAGTAAAAGGATGATGCATTGCTTTTAATTTTCCGTCTTCCTCATCCCACTCAAACATCGGGAAATCCTTAACCCACAAAAAATTCCACTCATTTTCTTTAATCAAACCAAGCTTCTCAGCTAAATGGCTTCTCAAATAACCCAAAGAATCATTCACAACTTTAGGAACATCCGCAACAAGAAGTATTAAATCATTTTCTTTTGCATTCATTTTGTTTTTCAATTCATCCAAAGCTTTTGGATTGAAGAATTTTGCAACCCCACCCTCAACTTTACCATTAACGATTTTTAATGAAGCTAAACCTTTTGCTTTGTAAATTTTAACAAAATCCTCCAACTCAGTTAATTCTTTCCTTGAAAAATCTGCTTTTCCTTCAACGGTTATTCCTTTTATTATTCCTCCACCCGCAACAACAGATTCAAAAGCATTGAAGCCTGCGTTTCCTAATATTTCGGTTACATCAACTAATTCTAAACCAAACCTCAAATCAGGCCTGTCAACACCAAAGCGAGCAATCACTTCATCATAATTATACTTTGGAAAAGGAAGTTTCAATTCAACTCCTAAAAATTCTTTCCAGATTTTATGCATTAGTTTTTCATGAATCTCAAAAATATCTTCTTCAGTAATAAAACTCATTTCAACATCAATTTGAGTAAACTCAGGTTGTCTGTCTGCTCTTAAATCCTCATCACGAAAACACCTTGCGATTTGCATATACCTATCAAAACCTGAAATCATAATTAATTGTTTAAAAATCTGCGGACTTTGTGGAAGAGCAAAAAACTTTCCAGGATTCACTCTGCTTGGAACCAAATAATCCCTTGCACCCTCAGGAGTACTCTTTGCAAGAATCGGGGTTTCAATATCAAGGAAACCGTTTTCATCATAAAAGTCTCTTACAATTTTTGTAATTCTATGCCTTGCAATAATATTCTTTTGCATTTCCTCGCTTCGCAAATCCAAATAACGATAAGTTAACCTTGTTTCCTCAGTTGATTGTTTTTTATCAGAGGTTTCAATAGGCATTGGAAGTGAACTTGAAATAATCTCAAGGTTAGTTGCTTCAATTTCTATTGAACCGGTTTTGGAATCCTCATTCACAGTTCCATCTGGTCTTTGCCTTACAGAACCCTCAACTCGAATTACAAATTCTTTTCTGAGTTTTTTCCCTGTTTCATGGCATTCCTTGCTGGTTTCAGGATTCAAAACAACCTGAGTAAAGCCATACCTATCTCTAATATCAACAAAAGTAAGGTTTCCATGGTCCCTTCTTGTATCTACCCAGCCGTTAAGAACCACTTTTTTGCCTATTTCCTTTTTTGTCAATTCTCCACAAGAATGAGTTCTGTTCATAAAAATCCCCTATTATAAGGGGGAATTGAGAAATCCTTAAAATACTTGGTTTGGGAAAAATTCACTAAAAAAACAAGGAAAATCAAATTTACTTGAAAATTTTGTGCTTATCAAAATCCACAAAATGCAGATGCAGAATCTTTCTAACCCCTTCATTGAATTTTTTCCGCCTGAATAAAAGCAAATAAAGCATTCCAAAAAAAGCACCCATTGCATGAGTCTGGCTATTAACCGGAGTTTCCTCTGCAAACTCAATATTTGACTCAAACCCAGAAACTTTTTGTTCGATTACAGCTTTTCTTTCCGCCAAAACAATCTGGCGTTCAAAATCATTCTGTTCAACTGCATTTTTTAATTCATTTTCAATTGAAATCTGCTCTGATTGAATCTGCGCTTTTTCAGCATCAATCGCAGAAAAAATCATTGGCGCAATAAAAAAAATCCCAAAGCCTAAAACAAAAGTAAGAGCAATAGCTTTTTTCGGATTAAGAATTATTGAAGATGCCACAAGAGCACTTACGCCTATTGAAGAACCTATTAAACTTACATTGGGATTGAAAAAAACAAAAATCAATGCAGATGCAATTGTAGAAAAAACAAAAATTGCGGCTAAATCCAGTGTTCCTATTGCAAGTTCAACAAGAACAGCATAACCCAAAAAAACAATTGCATTTACTGCTAAGTGAAAAAGATTTTCATGAATAATTATAAAAGAAAAAATGTTTTCCAAATGAGTAATTGAAAAAGCGAATGAAAAAATCTTTTCAACAGGAATGAAAACGCTTCCATTTGAAAGAAAAAAATAAGCTAAAATTAAAATCACAAATATTACAATTGATGCTTTTACTTTCAGCAAAGAATCTTTTGTTTTTAACAAAGAATCTTTCAGATTCATGCATTAAACTCCTGTAAAATCATCTGCCTTGAATCGCTTAAAGGTTTTGCAGGGATTTTTAAACGCCTCTGCACATAAGAAGCAAATTCTCTTTCAAAACCATGAGTGGTTAAAACTAATTTGGGTTCGCTTTGTTTTACATATTCCATCAAACTATTAAAATCAGCATGATCAGAAATAGGAAATGTTTTGTATTTAGAATGATTCTTCCAGCCGGTTGCAATAGCTGGCTCGACCCTTCTTTTTAACTGGTGCTGCAAGGCACTTAACAAATCATCAGTAATTAAATGCGGAGGCATAATGAGAATATTTGCTTCATTCAAGTTATGATTTAATTCCAAATAATTTCCTAATTTTACGCCTTCTTTTTCATAAACCTGGTTCTGCTCAAAAATCTTTTTGTACACCAATGGAGTTTCACCTAAAAATTCATTCACAATTTTTGTGAGCTCCTGTGCCTTGCCTGTTGAATAACCCCCAAGAACAATGAAATGATTTTTATGCAAGTGAGAATGCATCCATTTAATCATGTCCTCATAAACATCTTCTCTTTTAGGGAAATTATATTCAGGCATTCCGAATGTTGATTCTATTACAAGAATTTCAGAAGGAATGATTTCTGCCCCTTCAAAGAGAATACTTTTTTGTAATTTGAAATCACTTGTTAGAACCGCATCAAACGAATTGGAAACTTTCAATTGTGCACTTCCTAAAATATGACCATTCGGGTAAAATGAACATTCGAATTCCTCTATATTGAATTTTTTTTTGAATGGGATTTCTTTAATTCCGCATTTTTTGTTTTTAGCATCAATAAGCGAAGCGGTTTGCGGAGTCATGCAGTAAGTGTTTGTAAGAGAAGTTTTTGCATGGTCTGAATGAGCATGAGTAATCAGGGCTTCGCGATTCCTTATACCTATAGCATCCACAAAGAGCTCTGTTTTATCCTTAAACAAAACGCCTTTTTTCTCAAAAACCTGCATTAGTAGAGTAAGTTTCAATTAGTATTTATTCCTACCATCTTGCCCCAAAAAGCTCCAGAAAAGCCATTAAAAAAACAATAATCGAACCAAAAAAAGAACCTTCAAAACCAATCATCAGCAAAACAACAAAAACCACCAAAGAAATGAAAATTGCCTGCGAAAAACTTTTGAACAGCATTCATATCACCACATTTATGAAAAACAATGCAGAGTAGAATATCGCTCCTGCAAATATCGGTCTTCTTAAAAAATTCAAACCATTTTTGAAAAACGCATCATAAACTGTTAAAGCAAGGAATACAAGCAACGGAGCCCAGAAAAAACCTTTCTGAAAAACCCACCCGAAAACATTTGCAAAATCAAAAGTAGCATAAAGGTAAATTGCGACAAAAATTGTTCCAAATAAAAGATTTTTTTCGTAAATAAAATGAGCAAGAGTTGCAAGGAAAAAAACCCAAATCAGGTTATTCATTATGAAGGGAATAAACCAAGCAACATCAAAGCTAATCAAATGCACAAATACATCCAGTAACATTTTTTCACCTTAACTGTACTTTATTGAACGCCCCAAATTGTTGTCGACTTTTAGTACTTTTGCATAAATCCCTGCATGGTGACTAAGATGTTTCTGTGCATCAGCACCTAAGTTTCTTTCAAACTTCTTTCCGCAAAACGAACACACTAACATACTATGCCTCCTGTCCACATCCGGACCTACTAATATTGCACAGAAGCGATAGATATACACTTATTCTCCAAAAAAGGAGGATAAAACAATAGGTTTAAATTGTTCAATAGAGTACTTATATTATGGATACGAGCATTCTGGAAGATGTAGGACTTACTAATGCAGAAATCAAGGTTTACATTGCTTTGCTTGAACTTGGCACATCAACCGCAGGACCTATTCTTGACAAAACAAACCTGCACAATTCAGTTGTGCATATGACCCTGAATAAACTAATAGACAAGGGTTTTGTTTCGTATTTTAAAGAAGGAAAAAGAAACAGATATCAACCTGCAAACCCACAGCACATCTTAGAATATATTGAACAGAAAAAAGATAATTTTCAAAAAATTCTTCCTGAACTCATGGCAAAACAAGGAGCTTCACAAGAAAAGCCAGAGGTTATGACTTTCAGAGGAATAAAAGGAATGCGAGAAATACTAAATGAACTTTTAGAAGCTGGAGGAAAAACTCATCATACCATTGGATCTCCTGCTGATTCAATGATGATGGGAGATGTGTTCTGGATTGATTATCACAAAAGAAGAGCTCAAAAGGAAATTTCTGCAAAATTACTTTTTAATGAATCATTAAGAAACTGGCTGAAAAAAATTAAATCAACAAACCAGTATCCTGATGCAACAATAAAATTCCACGAACAGGGTTTTGAACCATTAAGCGAAACAATAATTCGGAATGATAAAATAGGAATTCTTCTTTGGATTGAAAAACCAATCGGGATTTTAATTCACAATAAAGAACTTGCGAATTCTTATGAAAAATATTTCCAAATACTTTGGAAAACTGCGAAAGCATAACCCTCTAAAAGCCTAAAAGCTACTAATAAATATTAGTAAACCATAAGATTATCATGCCTGGTCTGAAGGAACTTATCGGAAAAATCGAAGATGAAATAAATGATGTACGGCAGAAGGCCAGCGGAAAACCATGGGGTGCTTTTTCAAGAAGAGCTTTTATTTACAATTTAGAAACTGTGATTCCTGGTTTAGAAGAACTTTATTCTCTTTTTCAGTTGGCAAGACAGGAAATTGAAAAAAAAGCAGAAGCAAACAGGTTTGATGTCGGAAACCATTTGAAAGAATTAAATCAACTTATAACTGTTCTTAAAAGAAATAAGGAAATGGAACATTCAAGAGTAGAAAAAGCAAAAATGCACAATATTCATGAAATGGCTGATACAATAACAGTCCCTGAACTTTACTCTGATTTGGAGCAAAAAACACTCGGAATATTATTGAAGAGCAATTATCTTGTTGAAAGAATCAGACTTTTTGAAAGAAAACATGAACCTATAATGAAAACAAAAGGCGCGCAGAGAAATATTCTTGAAATACTTGAAAAACGCGAAGATGAAATTGCTGAACTGAGAAAAAAATACGAGGAAACAAGAAAAAATTCTTTTTTAGGTTTGATTGAAAAAGAATCATCAATAGAAACAGAGGCAGAGCTGAATCAATTATCCCGAAGTCTGGTAGGCAAAACAGCGCTGATGAAAAAAGCATTCGAGGATATGAGGGGAAATTTTGAAAATTATCAAAGAAAAATGCAGGAAACAGAATCAAGAATAAATTCTGTTGAGGAAACAGAAGCACAAATTACAGGAAAAACATTTGAACTAATAACAATTCTAAAAAAAGAAAGGGATTATGTGAAAAAAGTCCTTATAGAAATTGAACAGGACACTATACAATTGAGAAACACTTATTCAAAAGAATTATTGGGATTACAGGAAGAAAAAATCAGCATAAAAAATTCTCTGGAAGAAAAATATGAAAAAGAAGTAAAAGAACTCAGAACAGAATTGCAGGAAAAAAACAAACTTATAAATCATTTCCAAGAAACCGTTTCCAGAAAAGAGAAAAAACTCATTGAGTTGGAAGATAGTGTTGATAAACTTGAACTTATTAATAAGGCACTTCAGAAGCATGAACAGGTAAAGGGAAAATTTTCAAAACCTGAAAAAAAGAAAACTAAAAATAAACACACAAAAAGTTCAAAGGAAAAAAATTAAAGAGTAGTAAAACTTCCGTAACCATCATCCACAGGAGTTTCTTTTTTTCCAAATAATTTACCCAAAATTTCACCCGCAATTCTTTCTGCTTCCTCTTCTTCTGAAAAATCCTCTCCTTTTTCCAAAAACTTCATAATTTTTTTCCCTGACAAATCAATATCAACCAGCTTTTCCATCAGAATTTTTATATCATGAGAATCTTCTTCATAAAAAAGCACAACCGCAATTAAATCAAAACCACTTAACTGTGAAACTTCGTTTATAAGATCAAGATTATTATCAGCAAGGGCTTCCTTAACCTGAACTCCGATTATTTGCGAAACCAAAATTTCCTTAATTAAGGGAAGTATTTGCACAACTGATTTCTTTGATGATGCTAATGCGATTTTCATTAATAAAAAGTTGTTCCGAAAACGTTTAATATATGTTTTTCCTTTTTAATTTGGTTAAAATGTACGATAAATACGATAATCCTTCTTCGGGGGATGATGGAATCTATGAAAAAACCCCAATGGATCAGGCAAAGGAAATAGGGGGTGCTGCAAGCAGTATACTCAAACAATACGGGAAATTCATAATTATAGGAATAATAGCACTTTTAGTCTTGTTTTTTGTTTATGATTTTTTCATCGGAAGCTACCAAAATGTTAGTTTCAATGTGAAAGATACGGAAGGAAAAAGCATTTCTGCAACCATTGCAATTTATGGCGCCGATAATAAACAGATAAAATCAATCCAAAGCGGAACCAGTATCAGCCTGAAAAATGGACCTTACAAAATTGATGTTGCTGCAACCGATTACAAAACAATTACAGGAAACCCAGTAACTGTTTCCCCTGAATCAACAGTAATTCCAATAAAAATGCAAGCAGACATGGATATAGAATTAAGCGGTTCGTTTCCTGAAAATCTTTTTACTGGAGAAAAAAAAGAAATTACATTAACTATAACAAACAATGATAATGCGCCTAAAGAAATAGCTCTTGTACTTGATGATGATGCAAAGAACACAATGAGTATTGAATATGGCAGTCCGCTTTATGCCACAATCGGAAGCAGGGAGATAATAGTTACACTTAATGTTGACAGGGATCCGAAAAGCAGTGAAATCGGAGATGCTAAAACAGGAACAATAAGAATAGAAGGGCTTGATACAAGCAAAGCAAAAATAAGCGGAAAATACAACCTGCAAAAACTTGATTTAAAAGACATTAAAGTTGAATTCAACGGATCTGAAAATAAAGCAGAATTTAAAACAGTAAAAACAGGCACAACAAGCGAAAAATCTATTACTGTTGAAAACAAAACCGACACTCCGATAGCAGATATGATAATTGAACTTAATATTACTTCAACAGAATTCACTGATGCAGAAGAAGTAAAAAGTTGGTTTAGTTTTGAAAAAAAATTAGCAATTGTGGAATCCGGTCAAAAGGAAACAGTTAGTGTTGAATTAAGAGTGCCTGATAGTACAAAGTTTGGGCCTGGAAAAAACAAGGAAATTATTAACGGAGAATTTGTGGTTAGTTCAAGCACATTCTCAAAAAAATTCAACCTTAATCTTACAATTGAAAAAGCAGAATCAAAAATAAACATAAGCGGTATCAGAGACAGTTACACAATAAGAAAAGACGGAAACACCTACCCAAAACAATCTGGTTTTATAGAAATCAAAAATTCAGGGGAAGTTTTACTAATAAATTTTGAATTAAGAGTAGTATGTGATTACCCCGGAGTGGAATGGTTAAAACTTGGTTCAGGAATAAACACTTTCAAGTTTGATGAACTTAATGCGGATGAAACCAAAAATGTCCCTTTCACAATAGATGTCCCGAACAGCACCAGAGCAGGAGAAATATCAAGGTGCAATATCAGAACCGAATATATAGAACCAACCAGCATCGAACCAATAAGCGTGGAAAAAGCAATAATCATAACAACACAATAGCCGTTCAAAAAGCCTCCAGCGGGATTCAAACAATAGTATTAATTGTTAAAGGCATTATGAATTTTCTTTGCATGTCTTTCGTTTGAAAAGCCAATTTTATCGACAAAATCTTTGACAGAATCAAAACCATTAATCTGAATGGTTGTTCCTTTCTTTGTAACGCCGTGATGAATGTCAAATTCTTCAAGTTTGTTTGAAACTTGTTTTATCAAAGGAGGATTTAGCATTTGCAAAGCTATACGCACATAAGGTTTTTTGTAGGACTTCCGCTTATCAAAAAACACACACCCATCAGTATCA
>JANLGZ010000033.1 GCA_024653905.1 archaeon | reverse complement strand
CCCGACGGGCACTCCTGGCTGCCCTACCCCGCTTTAAAACAAATATACTCATTAGACATAAGTTTAATAAACCCAATTATTTTGCCTAATCTCCTTTCTTTTGCCTTCAAATTTATTTTAAAGATATTTTTTACTTTTATTACTTATTTAAAGCTATTATTTGGTTTTATTTTAGATTTGCTGGTTTTGTCTAAGTGTAAAATGTATTCTGATATGTGTCCAAGAATTAGTGTATTTTAAACTGCTTTTTCTAAGTCTGTTAATTCAGATCTCATCAAATCAATTTTCTTTCTTAATTCTTTAACTCTTTTCTTGTTATCTATTGCTTTTAGCGGTCTGCCTGTATCTGGGCATTTAAACCCGTATTCTGCTGCAATTTCAAATGGGTAAAATGAACTGTCTTTTCCTGCGCTGAAAAAAGCGTGAGTCCCCTCAAATTCTATCTCTTTTTCGAGTTTAGTTATTTCTTCTGCTTGCTGTTCTAATATTAATGAAGCAATCCTAGGTGCTTTAATCTCCCAAGTATATGAATACCATCCCGTTTTCAGATTTTTTGTTTTCTGGTAACAAGCAATCCCTCTGTAATGAAGCCTGTTCAAAACAGTTCTGATTTCTGTTATTTTTAAAGGCAGTTTTTTACCAATTTCTTCATCAGTAACAGGTTTTCTTTTACTTGAACAAATTTTCACTAATTCAACTGCATGATTTCCTGCAACTGAATTCAAAAAATCTTTAACTAATAAGTATTCATAAATTTTTTTCTTTGGAAGTTTAGCCATAATACATTTCCTACCGTTATTGTTTTTTAAAGTAAAATGAATTTTTAGTTATTTTTTGCTGACTTTTTTCCCTTTTGCCATGGGTTCAATATTAATTTTTGCCCCTGCAAATTTTTTTGCCAGCTCTTTTCCTTCCTGTAATCTATCCAAAAAAACAGCCATTGCAGCTATCTCTGAGTGAGGTTGGAGAGTTACAGACACATTATAATCTGCCATTTCATAAACTTCTTTCTCTACTTTTTGCGAGCCAATGATAACTAATAATTTATCAAACCCTCTAAGTGTCTGCTCCGTTTCCTGAACTGGCAAACCATACATTGTCAAATGCACGGAAGTAAATCCTTTTTGTTTGTAATGGGTTATTCTTTTTCTCCAGCTGTCAAAAAATTCAACATTAGCGCCTTTACCCCATTGTTTATTCATTGTGTTAACTGTGTTTTCAATACTTTCATCTTTATCTCCAATCACCTCTACTTTATTTGCGCCAAAAGCCCTTGCAACCAAACAACAATGGCTTGTAACTCTGTAATCTCTTACATACCTGTGCCCATAACGGAGCACTACAATTTCTTTAATCATAGTTAATTTCTCTCTAGAGCAGTTTTTATTCTTTATTTTACTTAAATTCATCGTGATTTTATGCTTGATCTCAAATTTGTAAGGGAAAACCCTGATTTGGTTAAGAAGGGCCTTGATAAAAGGAAAGATTCTGAAAAACAACCTTGGATTAAAGAGGTCCTCAAGTTGGATAAAGAATACCGTGAAAAACTTCAGGAAGGGGAAAATCTCAGGGCTAAAAGAAATGAAATAACCGAAGAGGTAAAAAAACTGCTTGCTGAAAAAAAAGATGCAAAACAGAAAATTGCTGAAGCAAAAAAACTCCCGGATAAAATCAAAGAAATCGAAAAAACTTCTGCTCCGTTGAAAGAAAAAATAGATTATTATTTGATGCGCCTTCCTAATGTGTTGCATGACTCCGTTCCTTATGGGAAAGATGATTCTGAAAATGTTGTGATAAAAGAATTTGGGGAAAAAATTTCAAGAAAAGAGCTTCCTCCTCATGGTGAGCTTTTGGAAAAGCATGGGTGGGCTGATTTTGACCGTGCGACTAAAGTTGCTGGGGCTGGATTTTATTTTTTGAAAGGGCAGTTTGCATTACTTGATTTTGCATTACAAAGATTTGCCCTTGACAAATTAATGAATAAAGGTTACACTGTTATTCAGCCGCCTCTTTTAATGAATCGTGAAGCATATTCTGGGGTCACAGATTTAAATGATTTCGAGAACGTTATGTATAAAATCGAGGGGGAGGATCTTTATCTTATTGCAACTTCTGAACATCCAATGGCTGCAATGTTCAGGAACGAAATTCTCCCTGCAGAAAAACTCCCAATTAAGTTTGCTGGAATTTCTCCGTGTTTTCGAAAAGAAATAGGCAAGCATGGTATTGATACGCGAGGAATTTTCAGAGTTCATCAGTTCAATAAAATTGAACAGTTTATTTTTTGCAAACCTGAAGATTCATGGAACTTGCATGAAGAGTTAATGCAAAATGCTGAGGAAATTTTCAAAGAACTTGGCTTGGCCTACCGAATTGTAAATATTTGTACAGGGGATATCGGAATTGTTGCGGCTAAAAAATATGATATGGAAGTCTGGATGCCCAGAGAAGAAAAGTACAGAGAGGTTGTTTCAAATTCCAATTGTACCACTTATCAAGCGGTTCGCTCTAATGTAAAATTTAGGAATAAAGATGGCACAAAAGAATATGTTCATACTTTGAACAGCACGGCTATTGCAACCTCAAGAGCATTAAGGGCTTTACTTGAAACTCATTATAATAACGGAGTAATAAAAATCCCAAAAGCTTTACAACCGTACATGAACGGAGCTAAAGAAATTAAGGCTGAAAATACTTTTTAAGAATCCCAAGCAAGCATTCCGCCTTTAAGATTAAATGCATCAAACCCGTTTTCGTTCAGAAATTTTGTTGCTTTCGCTGACCTGTTTCCGCTTCTGCAGATAACTATAATTGGTTGTTTTGTTGAGAGTTCATTTTTCCTTTCTGCAAGCTCTCCTAAAGGAATGCGCTTATCTGGGTTAGCATTTCTTGACTCGATTTCTTCTTTTTCCCGAACATCCAGTAAAATAGCTTTTTTTCCTGCAATGAGCTTTTTTGCTTCTTCAACAGAAACTTCTTTTAGCATAGAAAATTTGCCTTGTGCAAACCTTAAAAAAGCTGTCTTAGGCGAAATATATTCATTCAATTGTCTGTTATTGGACGATTGGGCCCGTAGCTCAGCTTGGTAGAGCAGCGGACTTTTAATCCGCGTGCCGTGGGTTCAAATCCCACCGGGCTCGTTCTCCGTTTGGTTCGGTGTGACGTGCGCCTTTGGTATAGCCCTTAGCCATCCGTTCGCTAAATAGCGGGGGTGGTCCACTCGTCTTATGACTCGGTAGGACTTTATTTACTCCGTTGCAATGTTGGTATTATGATTAAGGAAGAAATGCACGAAGCCGCCGATAAAGAACATTGGGCTGACAACACTGCTAAAAAAATTGTTGAAGAAAAAGGGAATCTTCCAAAATATACTATTGCGGCAGGAATAACTCCAAGTGGGGTTGTTCATATTGGAAATTTTAGGGAAATAATAACTGTTGATCTTATTGCTAAAGCTCTTACTCATCTTGGGAAAAAAGTTCGTTTTATTTATTCGTGGGATGATTATGATGTTTTCAGAAAAGTTCCTGCAAATTTCCCTAAAAAAGAAATGCTGGAAAAATATTTGTGGTGCCCCATAGTGGATGTGCCTGATCCTTTTGATTGTCATTCAAGTTTTGCGGAGCATAACGAAAAAGCGGTCGAAGATTTGCTTCCGAAAGTAGGTGTTTTTCCTGAATTTTTGCACCAGGCTAAAAAATACAGAGCTTGTGAATATGCGGAAGGAATGAAAACTGCGATTCAAAACAGAAACCAGATAAAAGAATTATTGGATGAATGGAGAAAAGAACCATTAGCTGATGACTGGAGTCCTGTAAGAGTTTTCTGTGAAAAATGCAAAACAGATAAAACAAAAATAATTGCTTATAATGACGCGTATGAAATAACTTATTCTTGCGAGTGCGGTTTTCAGGAATCTTTTGATTTCAGAAAAAAAGGAATTGCAAAACTTCAGTGGCGTGTTGACTGGCCTATGCGTTGGGCACATGAAAAAGTGAAATTTGAACCTTCAGGAAAAGAGCATTCTTCCGAGGGAGGAAGCAATACAACTGCAAACAAGATTTCTAAACAAATTTGGGGTTACGATTCGCCTTATCATTTCATGTATGAATTCATTTCAATTAAAGGAGCAGGGGGGAAGATGTCCAGTTCCAAAGGGAATACTATTGATTTGAAAGAGATGCTTTCGGTTTACGAACCATCTATTGTAAGGTATTTGTTTGTAAGGACAATTCCGTCAAAAAGTTTTGAAATTTCATTTGATGGGGATGTAATTGCTATTTATGATTCATTTGATAGACTTGAAAAAATTTATTTTGGTGAAGAAAAAGTAAATGAAGATTTGTTTGAACAGCAGAAAAGGATTTATGCGCTTAGTGCAGTAGAATTGCCGAAAAAAATGCCTTATCAGCCTCCTTTGAGGCACATTACTACTGTGTTACAACTGAACTTGTTTGATGAAAAGAAAACTTTTGATTATTTTGTGGCAGATGCAAAAACCAAGCAGGATAAAGGGCGCTTAAGTGTAAGAATTAATTGTGCAAAAAACTGGCTTCAGAATTATGCTCCAGAACAGTTTTTGTTTTCAGTGCAGGAAACACCAAGTGAAGAGGCTCTTGCTTTGTCTGCCCCTCTAAAAAAAGGACTGAAAGATTTTGCTGATTCAGTTGATGATTCCCTTTCAGAAGATGACCTTGCAAAAAAATTCAAAGAAATTTGTGAAATAAACAAAATCGAAATCAAGGATCTTTTCAATGCGGCATACATTCTTGTTTTGAATAGAGAACGCGGGCCGAAACTTTTTGCATTGCTGAAAAACACTGGCACTAAAATTTTGTCTGAGTTAACGGAAAAACTTGTTGCAAAAAAACAGGCAGAAAAACAAAAAATTGTTCTGCCTGGTCAAAAAGAATTAATCCAAAAAATTGATTTTGAAATTTCAAAAGAAATCAGAAAGCAATTTCCTGCTTTGAGAATCGGAGTGGTTATTGCAGAAAAGATTGATAATTCCAAAAAATCCAACGAAGCACTTTCTTTGCTCCGTTTGCAGGAGAAAAAAACAAAAGAAGTCCTTGAAGGAAAAGAGCTTGCTTCAATTGAAAACCTGAAATTATGGCGGGACGCGTATTCTTCTTTTGGCGGAAAGCCAAAGAAAAACAAACCATCTATTGAAGCATTAGTGCGGCGTGTTGTTAAAGGTGAAGAGCTTCCTGCGATAAATTCTATTGTTGACTTGTACAATTATATTTCTATAAAATATCTTCTTCCTGTTGGGGGGGATGATCTTGAAAAAACAGAAGGCAAAATCATGCTTTGCATTGCGAAAGGAAACGAAAAATTTGTGATGCTTGGTTCCAGTGAAAACGATCCGCCAAAAGAAGGAGAGATAATTTACAAAGATGAAAAGGAAGTTCTTTGCAGACGCTGGAACTGGCGGGAATGTGACAAAAGCAAGTTAACGGAGCAGACAAAAAAAGCAGTCATATATATTGAAAGCCTGAATCCAAAAGATAATCTCGAAGAAGCAGTAGAGGAATTAGCATCCTTGATGGAAAAGCATTTAGGCGGTAAAACATCAAAATTCGTGATTTGAAAACATTAATAAAAGAATCTTAGGCGAAGTATATTCATTCAATTGTCCTTTATTGGATGATTGGGCCCGTAGCTCAGCTTGGTAGAGCACCTGGCTCTTAACCAGGGCGCCGTGGGTTCAAATCCCACCGGGCTCGTAAACTTTTTTTCCTTTAATAAGGAAAGAATCAAACAGAAATTGGCGTTCTATTCAGTAAAACTCTAATTTTTGGTTGGAAAAATTTAACCAAAAAGAAAAGTGCGGAAAACCTGTACCAAAAAGAAAAGATGTATGGGTTAGGTTAAATAAAAAGAGGCGGGGTTGCATGACAACCCCTTTTTTGTTTTAAATTTTCTCAAGGTATCTTTTGAGTTCCCATGGGGTTACCTGCAGTCTGTACCCATCCCATTCGGCTTTTTTTGCCTCGATATATTTCTCAAAAGTGTGTTTTCCCAAGGCTTCTTTTAGGATTGGATCCTTTTCAAGTTCGCCAACTGCTTCAATCAGCGAGCCCGGTAAGGTTTTTATTCCGAGTTTTGCGATTTTTTCCTCGCTGAAATCATAGAGGCTTTCCTCAACTGGGTCGGGTGGAGAGAGCTTTTTTTTGATACCATCAAGTCCGGCTGATAACATTGCGGCGAATGCAAGGTATGGATTTGAACTCGGGTCCGGGCATCTTAACTCTGCACGTGTCCCGCTTTCCCTTCCTTTAGAATATCTTGGAATCCTTATCATTGCGGATCTATTTATCTGGCCCCAGCTGATGTATACTGGTGCTTCATAACCTGGAACGAGTCTCTTGTATGAGTTCACTGTAGGTGCAATTATTGCCGCGAGTGCCCTTGCATGTTCGAGCTGTCCTGCTATAAAATGCCTTGCGGTTGCGCTTAGCATGTATTTGCCCCCTGAATCATAAAATACGTTTTCTCCGTTCTTAAAGAGGCTCTGGTGTACATGCATTCCGGATCCATTGATGCCGAATATAGGTTTTGGCATGAAGCTTGCGTAGAGTCCGTGTGCGTGTGCAACTGCTTTTACTGCATACTTGAATGTGAGTACATTATCAGCGGTCTGCACTGCCTTGCCGTACTTGAAGTCTATTTCGTGCTGACCGAATGCTACCTCGTGGTGTGATGCCTCCACTTCAAGACCTAATTGTTCAAGTGAAAAGATTATATCCTTTCTGACATCGGATGCAAGATCCATTGGCGCAAAATCAAAGTAGCCTCCTACATCGTGGGGTGCGGTCTCTATTTTTCCGTTGTTTGTCTGGAAGAGAAAGAATTCAAGTTCTGGCCCGACATAATATTCTAATCCTGCCTCGTGTGCCTTTTCCACCGCCATTTTAAGGATGTGTCTTGGATCTCCCGCAAATGGCTTGCCGTCTGGCATGTAAACATCACAAATTATCCTTGCAACCTTGTGTCCGTTCATGCTCTTCCAAGGCAGTGTATTGAATGTTTCTGTATCAGGCTTCAGATACATATCGCTTTCAAAGATTCTTGTGAATCCCTGTATGCTGCTGCCGTCAAACCATTGGCCTCTGTCTATTGCCTCTTCAAGTTTGTGGTCAGGGATTGTGACGCTTTTTATTTGACCATCAATATCCGAGAACTGCAGTTCAATTAATTTTACATTTTCTTTTTTTACTGTTTCCATTATTTCTTCTTTTTCCATTTTTTCACCTCTCAATGGTTTGAATTGCAGTTGGTGCAATCAAGTCATTATAAGCCTCAATCCTGTGCTCTGATGCATCAAGTCCTTTGAGTTCGTCTTCTTCGCTTGCCCTTAATCCAATTGTCATGTCGATTGTTTTAAATACCATGTATGCGGCAGGGAACACGAAAAGGAAAACTGAAATAACGCCCGTGAACTGTGAAATGAGCTGTGCAATTCCTCCTCCGAAAAACAATCCATTGATTCCGCCGAAGGTTTCCTGCGCAAAAAGTCCGACAGCAAGGGTTCCCCATGCTCCGCATACGCCATGAACTGCTATTGCGCCCACAGGATCGTCAATTTTCAGCGAGTTGAAAAATCTTGCTGCTATTACCACAAGCAAACCCCCTAATCCGCCTATTATTATTGCGCTTAAAGGGCTAACATTTGCTGTGCCTGCTGTTATTGATACGAGTCCCGCAAGCACTCCGTTGAGTGTCATGTTTACATCAGGTTTGGAATTTTTTATCCAGGTGTATGTCATTGCGATAATTGCGCCTGCGGATGCGGCAAGTGTTGTTGTTACTGCTATTGCTGCTATTGCAGGATTAGCCGCTGAGAGTGTTGAACCTGCG
>JANLGZ010000023.1 GCA_024653905.1 archaeon | reverse complement strand
TTACTGGGCAAGCTTTATCTTCAAATCCTTCTAAATCTTCACAACATTCAAAAGCACATTCGAATAGTTCTGGTTCTTCAGGAGAAATTTCAACACAATTGTTATTAGTGCACTCAAAGCCAGTATCACATGTTTTTCCTTTATGGGTTGAATCATCACAACACTCAAAAGTACACTCGGGTTTTTGACAGGTTCTAAATTCACACGTTTCGTTTCCTGAACAACTTTTATCTTTATAAAATTCTTCTCCATTACAACACTCAAAAGCACATTCCTGTTTTTCACAAACATTGTTTTGGCAAACAAAACCAGTTTGACAGGATAATTCCTGGTATTCATCTCCATTGCAACATTCAAAATCAACAGGACATGAACAATCTAAAGGATTATCAACAGATATTCCGTTTTCACATTTATATTTATCAGACCCAATAAAAAAAAATATTGCTGCCACCATGAAGCCACTTATCAAAATTACTATTCCTAATAAAACCAGAATATTTGATTCTTTACCAATAGTAATCATTATAACCAAAACTTGTTAGTGAAAACAACTATATATGCTTTATTGTTTATCTGGCGGTGTAGAATTGCTGTTTGCATATACATGATTGTTGAAGTGATTTTGCGTCCCATTATTTCGAGGTAAAAGGGTTCTTACGGCTGAACTTAAAGATTTTCAAAAATAAAGTTACTTTTTCTCACATTATAAAGCAATGAATTAATATTCAGGAATAAGTTCTCTCGGCTTCCAAGCCTCTTTCGTGTCTTTCAATTGCTTTTACCCTGAGTTTTGTTCCCCATTCTGTCGGGTATTCACCGGTAATGCAGGCTAAACACAAATCATCTTTTCCGTTTTCGAGGTTGATTGCTTTTATCAAACCATTAAGAGACATGTATTGCAATGAATCAACCTTAATTTCCTTTGCGGTATTTTGAATAACGCTTTCATCAACATCCTCAAAACCAATTCTGTTTATTTGTTCCTTGGTTGAATTGCGATTAGCAATCAATTCACCGATTGTTGACATATCAATTCCATAAAAACATGGACTTCTTATTGGCGGACAGGAAACCCTCATATGGATTTCTTTCGCCATTCCTTTTTCTTTCAAATATTGAACAATAGCCTGTGAAGTTGAACCCCTTACAATTGAATCATCAACAAGAATTACTTTTTTGTCTTTCAGAACAGATTTATTAAGATTAAACTTTTCCTTAATCCTGGCCATCCGGTCATTGGTTTCAATAAAAGTTCTTCCGACATACCTATTTCTTACCAAACCCTCCATCACAGGAAGTCCAAGAGCATGCGCATAAGCATCAGCAATTGGTTTTGCTGTATCGGGAACAGGAACTACAATCCAATCATCGCCTGTAGTCTCAAGATTTTCCTGTTTAGCAAGCTCCTGACCAAGACGCCATCTGACCTGATAAACACTTTTTCCATCAATAGTAGATGCGGCATTTGCAAAGTAAACATATTCAAACATGCAATGCGCGATTTTTTTGCTTTTTTTGAAAGTTTTAACCTCAACACCGCTTTCATCAGAAATAAGCATTTCCCCTGGCTTTAAATCCTTAATCTCATTAGTTACAAGATTTGCCATTGCAACACTTTCAGAAGCAGCTCCGACAAAATCATCATCAATAACATAACACAAAGGCCTTACTCCAACAGGATCCCTCATAGCAGTAACGGTTCCCTCAGCATTAATATAAACCATATTATAAGCACCGTCAAATTTGTCAGAAAGATCGGCAAAAACCTGAGTAATTGGCTTTTTCTTTTCCCCTACTTGTTCTTTTTCCAAAAAGTGCATTATTACCTCAGTATCCAGATTTCTAACAAGATGGTACTGTTTATCTTCAAGTTCTTTTTTTAATTCAGAAAAATTAGCCAAATTACCATTAAATGCAAATGAAAACCACTTCCATTTTCTCCCATGATGTCTTTCAAAAGGCTGGGTAGAACCAATGTCATCTGCACCAGAAGTACTATACCTTACATGACCAATTCCCTTGGTTCCTGAATATTTTTCCATTATTGCTCTTGCTTTTGGCCTTATTTTGGTTGAAAAGGCCTCTGAAACAGAGCCTCTTTTTCTAAAAGTATCAATTAATTGTTTTCTGTCCCCATTATAAGTAGTAATTCCTGTAGCCAACTGGCCTCTGTTCTGCATTTGAAGAAGCATTTGGTAAAGATAATAAGAAGCTCCGCCAACAGGGTATTTGTCAAGTTTTTTCGGCAAGTAGACTGCAGCAACACCGCATTCATCTTTAACTTCGCCAGCCATAACAACAAGTAACTTGAATTAGGGAGAAAATATAAAGCTTTCTTCAGGTCTTTTTCATTCGCTTAACCTGAAGGGAAAAAAACTTTACCAAAAAGAAAGGCTAAAAACCATTATTCTCTTTTTATTTTCACTAAACACCTGTAAAATTAAGCCTTTTACGTGGCATAATACTTGCAAAACATCAGGTTTTCTTTTGTACGGCAAAAAGAAAAGGTTATTTTAAATCTTTCCACTCTGAATCTTGTTGTGAATCAAATGCAAAGAATTGAGGTTGCATTCAAAGATAATAATCTTGACTCTATCGGCATTTCAACCAAAAATGACATTGAAGAAGACCTTGGAATTAAAGAAATAGAGCATGTTCATTTTGCAGAAATATATTATTTTGATGTTCAGGAAAAACTGAATCTGAAAGAAATAGCCGAAAACGTTTTTATTGATTCAATAACCCAGACTTTTTCCATTGATGAAGAAATATTTCCAAAATACGATTTTTATTTAGAAGTAAAATTACACCCAGATGTAACGGATAATGTGGGAATTGTTGCTTTGGAAGGAGTTAATGATTTTTTAGGGAAAAAACTTGAGGGAAAAATAATTACCGCAAAAAAATTCTATTTTGAGGGAAAAATTACACATAAACAAATAGAAAAAATCGCAAAGGAACTTTTGGCTAATGAAGTAATTGAAACTTATGAAATTGGTGAAAAAAAATGACAAAAAATACAAGTGAAATGAAAATTCTTGAACTTAATGAAAAAGAACTTGCAAAAATTAGCAAGGAAATGCTTTTGTCACTTGATAACAAGGAAATGAAAATTATACAAGCACATTTTAAAAATTTAGGAAGAGAACCAAAGCAGATTGAATTAGAAACCCTTGCACAAACATGGAGTGAGCACTGCAAACACAAAACATTCAACGCAAAAATAAATTACACTGAGAATGGAGAAAACCAGGAAATTAATAGTTTATACAAAAGTTATATCAAAAAAGCAACAAAAGAAACAACAAAAAAATGGCTTGTTTCAGTTTTCACTGACAATGCTGGAATAATCAAATTCAATGATAATTATAATATTGCAATGAAAGCAGAAACTCATAATCATCCATCCGCTCTAGATCCTTATGGAGGCGCCAACACAGGAATCGGCGGAGTAATAAGAGATGTTCTTGGAGCTGGTTTAGGAGCAAAGCCTTTTGCTAATACTGATGTTTTTTGTTTTGCACCCCCTAATTACCCTGCAGAAAAAGTTCCAAAAGGAATTTTACATCCAAAAAGAATTTTCAAAGGAGTAAGGCAGGGAGTTAGAGATTATGGAAATAGAATTGGAATTCCAACAGTGAACGGAGCAATTTTATTTGATGACCGATATTTAGGAAATCCGCTTGTTTATTGCGGAACTGTGGGTTTGATTCCTAAAGGAATGGAAACCAAAAAAGCAAATTCAGGAGATTTAATAGTTGCTGTCGGAGGAAGAACAGGAAGAGATGGAATTCACGGAGCTACTTTCTCATCTATTGAATTAAATGAAAGCACTTCCTCAAGTGCTGTTCAAATTGGAAATCCAATAGAGGAAAAGAAAATGCTGGATGCAATTCTCAAAGCAAGGGATTTGGGATTATACACTGCAATAACAGATTGCGGAGCTGGTGGTTTTTCAAGCGCGGTTGGTGAAATGGGTGAGGAAATTGGAGCAAAAGTAAACCTTGAAAAAGCACCTTTAAAATATAAGGGTCTTGAACCATGGGAAATCTGGATAAGTGAAGCACAGGAAAGAATGGTTCTTGCGGTTCCTAAGAAAAACTTTGAAAAATTAAAAGAAATCTGTGAAATTGAAGGAACAGAAGCCACAATTATCGGAGAATTCACAAACACGAAAAAACTTGAACTTTATTATGAAGAAAAACTTGTCGGAGAATTAGAAATGAGTTTTATGCATTCAGGAGTTCCTTGTAAAAATTTAGAAGCAAAATGGAATTCTCCTGATGAAACAGAAATTAAAACCGAAAATAAAAATCTCGGAGATTCTTTGAAAAAACTTTTAGGTCTTCCTAATATCGCATCCAAAGAAACAACTGTAAGGACTTATGATCATGAGGTACAGGGCGGAACTGTTGGAAAACCATTTGCGGGAAAAGAAAATGACGGTCCAAGCGATGCGGCAATAGTAAGACCTCTTTTGGATGACTGGAAAGGAACGGTTATTTCCAACGGAATTAATCCTGATTACTCAGATAAGGATGCTTACTGGATGGCTTGTTCGGTTATTGATGAAGCTTTGCGAAATGCGATTTGTGTTGGTGCTGATTTTGAAAGAATCGCTATTTTAGATAATTTTTCATGGGGTTCTCCAGAAAAACCAAAAGTACTTGGAGAATTAATCCGAGCATGCAAGGGATGTTATGATGCTTCAAAAGGATTTGATGTTCCTTTTATTTCAGGAAAAGATTCTCTTTACAATGAATACTCAACAGGGAAAGAAACAATAACAATCCCAGGAACATTATTGATTTCCGCAATTGGAATTATCGAGGATTCAAGAAAAAAAGTTTCAATGCCATTCAAAAAAGAAGGAAACCCAATTTATATCATTGGAGAAACTTATTCAGAATTAGGGGGCTCTCATTATGCGAAACTTTTGAATTCTAAGGAAGGAAAAGTTCCACAAGTAAGGTTTGAAAAAGCCCGCAAAACATTTTCAAAATTATCAAAACTAATGGCTTTACAAAAATCTGATGAAAAAATAGTTTTATCAGCACATGATTGTAGTGAAGGAGGAATAGGAGTAGCTGTTTCTGAGATGTGCTTTGCTTCAGGAAAAGGCGCAGAAATATTTTTGAAAAAAGTCCCCCTTGGAGAAAAAATTATTCAGGATGATTTTGTCTTATTTTCAGAATCAAATTCGAGGTTTATTGTTGAAGTAGACGCGGGGAACACAAAGGAATTTGAGGAAGCAATGCAAGGAACAGCTTTTGCAGAAATAGGAAATATTTGCGGAAAAAGCCTTGTTGTTAATAGTCTTAATGGAAATAAGGTTTTGCAGGAAGGAATTGATGATTTGAAAAGAGCTTGGAAAAAAACTTTGGGTTGGTAAGATGAAAAAATTTGGATGTGAAAGAAATGATTAAAGCAATTGTATTACGTGCAGCGGGAACAAATTGCGATTATGAATTAGAGTTTGCTTTGAAAAAAGCAGGCTTTGAAACAGAAAATGTTCATGTAAACGAACTAATTTCCAAAAAGAAAAAACTTTCAGATTATCAATTGTTGGGAATTCCAGGAGGGTTTAGTGCTGGTGATTATCTTGGTTCAGGAAAAGTATTTGCAAACAAATTGCTTTACAAATTAAGCAATGAGGCTCCTGAGTTTATTGAAAAAGGAAATTTGGTCATGGGAATTTGCAATGGTTTTCAGGTTCTTGTAAAAGCAGGAATTTTACCGGGTTTTGGAAATAATTACAAAGAACAATCAGTTACACTTACTCTTAATAATCCTCTTGGTTTTCAATGCAGATGGATTAAACTCAAAAAGCAGAATACAAAAAGCATATTTGCTGAGGGAATTGATGAACTAAACTGCCCTATTGCTCATGGAGAAGGAAAGTTTGTTGTTGAAAATAAAGCAGTTCTTGAAAAGCTTTATGAGAATCAGCAGGTTGTTTTCAAGTATGTGAAAAATCCTAATGGTTCAAAAGATGATATTGCAGGAATCTGCGATGAATCAGGAAGAGTTTTGGGTTTAATGCCTCACCCAGAAAGAAATCTGTTCGGAATCAACGCACCTAATTCTTCCTTTGGAAAAATTAGCGATGAAGGTGAAGGAATGCGTATTTTCAGAAATGCTTTTGAGTATTTGAAAAAGTAAACCCAGTATTCATAATCCTCACATATAAATACCCACACAGCTAATTATTTTTATATGCCTAAAGCAAGAAAAGAACGAAGAGAAATTACCCGCACAATAGGAGGTGTATTTGAAAAAGATAATAATTTTTCAAGAACCAATACACCTGATAACTATTTACCTGCATTTGATTTCAAGATTAATAGCCATAAATCAGGGTATTTCACAAGAGGACACAGAGAACTTAATCACAAGTACCGCGGTGCAGATGTTTTTCAGCATGCATTACGAAAACTCGAGGCACACGAGACAAAACTTTTTCAAAAAGGTAAATTTGAAGAGTATAGGGCCACCATAAAACACGAAATATTAACAAGCGCTCCATATATTCAATTTATACCAAATGGACTTGCAGCAGAAATAACAAAAATAATTAAACCAACCCACCTAGATTTTTCATCAACCGCCAAGGTCACCGCAAGGATGATGGAATTTGACTACAGCATGCACCCTTTCAGCATCCGACAATTAAGGGCCTTTGGATTTTCTGGAGAAGAAACACACGAAAATATTATCCGTTTTTTAAGAACTACTGAAGGATTGGATAATAAAACAGTTTTTTTAGTAACAAAACCTGCAAAAATTGAAAACCCAAAATAATAAAAACAAGAAAAGCGTTTATTTTTGCATGAAAAAACGAGCATACATACTTTCCGCACTTGTAATACTCGCATTTGCTTGGTATTATCTTATTTTCAGCGCAAGGCCCTTAAGCCTGAGTTTCTTAAACGCAATTGTAGCTTTCTCTGCAACAGTAATTATTGGTTTATCCGCACTCATGGGACCAATAGCTAGGTTTGTTCCAAAATGGAAAAATATATTGGAAATGCGAAGACCACTCGGAATAATCGGTTTTGGTCTTGCCGCACTGCATTTGATGATGGTTGTACCTATTCTTCTTGAAAACCCTTCAGAAGTATTTCTTGGAGATGTTGTTTCAATAGTAGTTGCAGGAATAGCATTTGTAATTTTTACACTAATGGCATTAACCTCAACCTCAAAGTGGCTTGAAAAGTTAGGTTATGAAAACTGGAAAATGCTTCAAAGACTTGGTTATCTTGCAATGACCATGGTGCTTTTTCACATTATTCTTCTTGAAGAAGGAGTTTTCCTTGGAAGATTGACAGGGCAAATAGCAATAATATTCGTTCTGGCAGTAATACTTTTGAGAGCTATTGCTTTCATTGCTAAAAAGCCAGAAACAAAAACACCTATAAATAAGCTTGTACTTGAGCATTAAAATTAGATTTCAAAGCGGGGTTAAGTGCCGGTGCGGTAGAATAATAAAATTAATCCCTTGTTTCAGCGCACAAATGTTTATACACATAAATTTAGGAGATAGCAGCAGAACGGGCTACACCTCAATAGCCGAGGAACGAATGACAATTACAATAACAAAAAACAGATGATGCTGATTTGGATAAGGAATAATTTTTAAAATATTATTCACACAAGAATAGCAGTAACCTGTGAATTAAGATAATCATAATTTTTTCCGAAGTTTTTCGTAATCCCGTCTTGACAGACCCGCCTGATTGAGTATTTCCTTAAAAACTCCTATTCCGAGTTCCTCATTGCCGTGAACCGCGACAACAGTCCTCCTGCCATCCCCGTGGACATACCTTATATGGCTGCCGACCTGATGAACTCTTTTGAAACCTATCTTTTCAAGCAGTTTGCACATTTCCTTGCCGGAAACCCGCGGCAGCCTCGCCAAAACAATCAGACCCTTACCTGGACATTTTGCAGACCCACAAACCTCATGTCAGAAGGCCTTATCTTATCCACCTCGACACAAACCTGAATGGCTTCCTTCACCCTTTCAAGAGCCTGTTCAACAGTTTTTCCCTGTGTCTGGCAGCCCTGGATATCAGGAACCCTTGCAACAAACCAGCCGCTGGCATCCTGCTCCACGAGAACCACGAAATTATACACTTTTTTCCTCATAACCATAATTCTGCCTCCTGAACAATATAAACATATCCCGACTACAGAATAAAAACCAAATGAGACCACATTGCCGGTGCGGAATTTACTCAATATATGTTCCTTATTTTTAATTTTTAAACAAAAATTCGCATTAGAACTTTTTAAACAAGCCCCATAAAAAACATACCTTTATATTAAGCTTCAAAGAGGATTATGAAGTAAAACAGGCAAAAGCAATGGATTATTCATAATAATTCAATGTTTTACCGGTTTTAATAAAAAAAAACAAGGAACAGGAGAGAATTTAAAATGGGATTTAACGACAACAAATTTGGCGGCGGATCTAGAGAAATGCACAAAGCAACTTGCTCAGATTGTGGTAAGGAAACTGAAGTGCCTTTTAAACCAGCAGACGACAGACCAGTCTACTGCAGAGATTGCTACCAAAAACACAGACCACCAAGAAACAACTATTAAATTTACAGTTTTTCTAAAAAAAATTGGTGTATTTTAACAACGGTCCCTTCGGGGGCCAACTTCTACTTTTTTATTTTGAATTCAAGAGTCCACAAAAAGGCTCAAAATAAGAATAATCATTTTTTGGTTTTTTCTTCCAAATACACAACAATCTTTTCAGCAAGATTATAACCTAAACTTTCAAATGCTTTAAAGCCAGGGCTTCGGTTTACTTCAA
>JANLGZ010000056.1 GCA_024653905.1 archaeon | reverse complement strand
TCTAATACTTTCTCTTGTACATTACCATTAAACAAATGTGGCAATTGTGCATCAGTTAAAGCATTTACATCGTCAGTACCATCAAGAGCAGCTCTGACTTCAGCAGCTGAAGTACTTGAATTTAAAGATACGTTGTACCTTTTTGTACCAGCACCGAAAGTTACTGTTCCTCCGACTGTGACGTCGATTGTTAAATCGGATAAGTCAAGTTCTGATACTGCTCCTCCGTCTTCACCTGTTGCAGAAACGCTAACTCTTCCTGTTGAAGCTGCTTTCTCTGCAATTTTTGCGGCAAGATTTCCTGCCCAAACAGCGTCTGATAATGCTGCTTGTGAACCGATCACAATGTTTACATTTGGTGATCCGTTACTACCATATATATCGTCTTTCTGTACGTTAGACGCACTAACAATTGGAGCAATTGCTGATCCCAGCAAAGCAACTCCTACACCGATAGCGGCCAACTTTTTTACGTTGAATCCTTTCATGTTTTGTTTCACCTCACGAATATATTATTAAAATCAAAGCCAGCCACACCCTTAGGCACAGCCAGTTAGGCTCTTATATTCAATTGCTCACCTTATTTAAAAAGGTTTCGATTACGAAAACCAGCATACTCCTTTTATATGCTAAATAACCCCAAATTTAAGGCTTTTGAGGAAAGTCAATTAGGCAATAAACGAACCATCTGCAATCCCTAAATAAGAGCATTATTCGTATAGTATTAGAGCCCAAACTATTAAAAGAAAATCGATTTTTTCGTTGATTGGCTATTATTTAGGTTTATACAGGTTTTTTGCAAATGCATCCAATTCATCTTTATTCATAGACTTTAGCATTGATTGATTGTATAATTGAATCATTTCTGCCATTTCCATTAAAGCATCCTGCAAATCATCCATAGCCAAAACAACCTTTTTTGGTCTTAAAACCTCTACTGAACTAGGGCCATAGAAGTACATAAACTTAATAATGGCAGTAAAGTCTTTAGCTGAAATATTAAGCTCCAAATAAGCCGAATATTGGGCATCTTCCTTAATAGGCTCTGCCCTATACGAATCATAAATCGTGTAATCCTTGCTTTCTTTGAGCTTTTTCTCTATAGTATCCATGCTTTTTGCAAGGAAGCTCTCTTCCACAGCTTTAAACTCGATTACTGCTTTTAACCTTAGGTCAAACGGGTCAGATTCCTGAATATCCTTTCTTCTTTTCACTGCTTCAGCAATATTTTCCATTAACCTGTATTTTTGGGGGTAACCTTCCATTTTAATTAACTTTAATCTGACCATTTGCTTCAGATTTTCGTTTAAATCATCATAAGGAATATTCAATTGTTTATTCAAATCTTCTACTGTTTTCGGCGAATGTAATAACAGCAATGCAATTTTCTTCTGCTCTTCAGTAAACTTGCTCACAAAAAATCATTTTTCCCTTTAGTATATTTCTTTTCTATTATTAGTAATAAATATATAGTAACTTTAAATGTGTTGAGGTTTAAACCCAATTATAAAATCTTTTCAACTAATTTTTTACATGAAAGAACTTAACCTTGATTTACACTTACATGGCCGTTATGCTGGAGGGGTTTCCAAAAACATGACAATTCCCGTGATGGCCGAACAAACCAAACTTAAAGGATTAGATGTACTGGTAACTGCCGATATTTTACACAAAACTTGGTTTGAGCATGTGAAAAAAAATCTCGAAGAAGAAAGCAACGGAGTATACAGAGACCTGAAAGGAGATTGTAATTTTATTATTGGCGGGGAAATAGAGGACAACAAAAGAATTCATCACTTATTTTATTTACCTTCCCTCGAAAGTGCACAAGAGTTACGCGAGAAATTTTTGGGAAAAGGAAATTTGGATTGCATAATGTGCGGAAGACCAAAATTAAGAATTACAGCTGAAGAATTTGCACAATCAGTTGATGATGTTGGCGGAATTTTCGGACCCGCGCATTCTTTCACCCCTTACACGGGAATTTTTGCTTTCTTTGATTCATTAAAAGATGCTTATGGTTCAATGCATTCAAAATTAGAATTTATTGAACTTGGTTTAAGTGCGGATACAAACTCAGCAGACAGAATTAAAGAAAATCATTCTTACACTTTCCTTTCAAGTTCAGATGCACATTCTCCTTGGCCTCACAGAATAGGAAGGGAATTTAACCGAATTAAAATGGAAAAACCGGATTTTAAATCATTAAAAAAAGCAATTTCGGAAAAAGAAGAAAAATTAATTACACTTAATGTTGGTTTGAATCCTAAAGAAGGAAAATATCATTGCACTGCATGCAATTTCTGCTTTTCGAAATATTCTATGGAACAAGCTGAACAATTAAATTGGAAATGTTTGAAATGCACAGGGCAGATTAAAAGAGGTGCTCGCGATAGAATTGAAATTCTTGCGAATGTTGAAAATTCTCATCCTTCTTTCAGACCTAAATATGTTTATTCACTTCCGCTTGCGGAAATAATTCAACAAGCAGTTCAAACAAAAGGAATTAATACAAAAGCTGTTCAGAGCAAGTGGAAAGATTTTGTAGAAAGGTTCAGTAATGAAATTTTTGTTCTGGTTGATGCAACTGAAAGTGAATTAAATGAAGTTGATGAAAATATTGCTAAAAAAATAATTGCATTTAGAAATAATTTGGTTCTTTACATTCCCGGCGGCGGCGGAGATTATGGAAAACCGATAATTTGCGAAACCAAAGAGGAAATGGAAAGAAAGAAAATCGAATTGAAAAATGAATTAGCGGGAATTAGCGATATCGCAAACCAGAAAACTCTGGGGCAGTTTTAACTATCGCACGTAAGAAAGACCTGTTGGTTTTTCTTCAGGTTCTTCTAACTGCTGGCTTAAGGCAGCAAAGGCTTCTTCAATTTCTTTGGCTTCTTTTTCCATTCTTTTCATTTCAATT
>JANLGZ010000014.1 GCA_024653905.1 archaeon | reverse complement strand
CACGCGCATCAATAATCAAATAGCGTTTTCCACCCTCGTCTTTAACCACATAAGGACTTAATTCTGCCTGACCTGCTTTCATCTATAACCCCTCTTTTTCGACAATAATTAGAGTATTGTTATTATTATACTTTACTTGGTGAACTATTCTAAAAATCTCTGATGAAAATATTACACTGAATTTTTTTGAGAAAAAAAGACAGATTTTAGATAGTAATAATAAGATTTTTGCACTTCATTTCACAGAACAATAGCAAAACTTTTGGTGGAAAAAATGGAAATAATTGAAACAATAAAAAATTCTCTAACCATCTGGACAAAAAATAAAGAAACAAAAAAAATTGCAGTGATCCTATTTATACTGCAATTTGGTCTTGGGCTGATATCTATCGGCGCCCACGCGTATTTTTTGGGAGATGCTTTTTCTTCATGCTGTTCCTTTGATGAAAACCCGTTTGAAATGTCACAGGAAAAATTAAATGTGAATTTAATGCTTGTTCCGATAGTGCTGCTTTATTCAATCATAAGTCTTTTTTTCTATTTCAAAATAATTCTAGTTGCCCTTAAACAATTTTCAGTGAAAACACCCGAATTGAAAACTAAAAAATTTGTCAAAGCAATTGTTGCAATGGCCGTAAGTTATTTTGGGGCAATATTTTCAGTTTTTGAAAAAAAGTTTTTGCTTATACCCCTAGCAATTATAGCACTTGTAATTGCGGATTTTTCAGTAGTGCTTCCAAACGAATTTGTGCTTCCAACGGCATTTGTTCTTGGCGGGCTTCTCATTGCATATTTAATTGTAATAATTAGGGCTGTTGTAAGGCTTGTGTTTTCGGTCCCTGTAATATTAACAAGTGATGCAGATATTGCAGAAGCTGTTTCAGAAAGCTGGAAAATCACAAAAGGAAAAGAGCTCAAAATGTTCATTGCGTTTGCGACATTGATTGTGATAAGCAGTGTTGTTTCATATGTTTTTATGTTTATTTTTTCAAATATTTTTCAGCAAATCGGAACTTCTAATTCAGTAGGAATAGCGTTTTCAATACTTATAGGATTAATAACATCCGCAATTTCTGTATGGTATACTGTTTCAAACAATTATTTGATAGCAATTTTTTACAAAGAACTGAAAGAAAACTAATAAATTCCGAAAAACCATTATCTTGTTCAATGAATGAAAAAAAAGAACTGCACAAAACAGGAAAATTTCTTGCAGGAATAGCAGTGTTGTTTATACTGTTTAATTTTTTGCTTTCAATAATACCGCTTGAATGGTTTGAATTTTTTTATGCTTTTTTCACACTGGAATTCCTGAAGCTCTTTGGTTTTAACGGCACAATAGAATTTCAGGAACCTGTGCTTGTTTACTTGGAAACTTTTTCAATACCGCTCGGGTTTAGTTATCTCTGCACTGGTTTGCTTGAACTTGCGCTTATTTGGTCTGCAACTCTTGCATCATTTGGAATTGAATTAAAAAAAAGAATTATCGGTTCAATAATTGGAACAATTATTCTTGTTGGATTTAATTTTTTCAGAATCATTTCAAGTGTATTGGTAATTGCATGGTTTGGTTTGAATGCAGGAAACTTTTCACACGATTTATTGTTCCGTGTTTTTTTGTTCGTGACAATAGCAGGGTTTTATTTTTTGTGGTTCAGGTGGAGTACTAAAACAAAGTAAGTCCTACTGAGTCCCTGTGGGACGAAGTGGACGCTCTACCGCCGGGAGCAGACGGCGGCAGGATTTTATTTTGCATGGTTTAAGTGGGCAACAAAAAAATGATTTTGCTTGAGGCTTATCCCCTTGCAAATGAAAAAATTAACCATTGAATCACTGAATAAAAATGCTTTTCAGCTATAAAAAAGAAATGTAACCTGAGTTTTGTGAATTTTACTGGAATTAAAGTAGAGGATTTCACGTTTTATTATTAGAGAATTATGCAGTTTTATTAAATTCATTAATATATCTTAATATATGACTTCAATTCTACTAATCATAAACATTATATTAGAATAGATGCAATTAATCTTATACCGTTAAAAGGTTTAATCATGGGTTTGTCAGAGCAGATTGGAGGCGTTTATACCGCAATGGAGGATAAGTTCTTTGGCCTGATGGATTTCATCAGCGATAAGGGAATCCCTGTTTACTCAGTTCTTGATCCTTTGGAAGAACGCGGCATTCCTGCTTTCCCAGTAGCAATATTTGGAATTCTGGCAATTCTGTTTTTAGCATACGGATTTCTTTTTCTTTCAAGCGCTGAAACAGTTGTAAGTCTGAATATTACGGATAATACAAACGCGACCCTGAGTGGAGTAAGCATTACTTTTACAGATGAGGCCAGCGGAAAAAAAATTGAAATTGGTTCAGTTTCATTTAGAGACGGGCAAATTATAAAAATTCCAAGGGGCATTGGCTCGAAAATTATTCTGGACGCTTCAAAAGAAGGACATGAATTATTCACAAGCAGATTTGTTATTGACAAGGCAGAAAAAACTGTTTCAATACAGCTCAAAAAAATTGTTGCCTACACTGAAGGAGCAATAAGGCTTGTGGATATTGAAACAGGAGATCTTATTCAGGGCGCAGAGCTTTCAGCACTAATCGCGGATCAGGCAGGGGTTGAATGTTTTGAGGGTGCAAGAGGTATTTACACCTGCCCAGGAGTAATCATTGGTGAAGATACAACGCTCACAATAGAACACCCAAATTATGAACAGAAAATTTTAGACACGAGCTTTTTATCTGATGAAATTAGCGAAATAAAACTGGTTCCAAAAGCAGGCGCTTCTTTAGGAAAATCAAATCTTATTGTGAGGATTTTTGATTTTGAAACACAACAAAGACTTGGAAATTTTACAATGAGAGTTTTTGATTCTAAAGATAATGAAATTATTACTGAACTTGTTGAAACTGATAATGATGGAGAACAGGTAACAAAAATTTCAAAAGGAACATCAGTTCGAATTGTAATCGAAAAAGAAAATTACATTACTTATGATTCCAGTATTCTTGAAGAAAATATTACACTAAGAAATGAAGAAGAAATAAGAGAAGTTTATCTCAAGCCAGGACAGAATGCATTAACTGTAGGGGTTATTGATGTTACCGGCCGACCATTGACTTCTATGGATGTTTTCCTATTCAATAGTTTAGGAGAGCTTTTGAACAACAAGACAACCTCACTTGCAGGAGAAGTTGTTTTTGAAAATCTTTCACCTGAAGAAGTATACTTTGTTAGCGCATGGGATGAAAAGTTTGTTCCTGCACGAGAAGCAATCAGTCTGAATGAAAAAAATAATATTACTCTTGTAATGCAAAGAGCAACAGCGGATAATTCCGGTTCATTAACTGTTTATACAACTGATGATCAGAGCAATGCAATCAATGATGCAACTTTGAATTTTTTAGAGGAAACTGAAGCAGGTTTAATTCCATTGGGAATTCCTCCGCAGAAAACCGATTCAACAGGGAAATTTTCATTCCTTGCGCCATTAAATTCAACTCTGGTAATCAATGCAACAAAAGGACTTCTGGAAGGACAGGATACTAAAAGTATTCTTCAGACTTTTGAAAACGAATCATTCATAGTAATGATACGGCCGTTCTCGCAGGTTTCTTTAACTGTGCTTGATGAACAGGGAAAAGAAATTGATTCTGGTTTTGTGACAATCATTGCAGGAACAGATCTTTTGTTTGAGGGGGAATACACAAAAGGCGGAATTAGTTTTGATCCGAAAGAAAATAGTTATGTGAAAGTTGCTGTTACTGATAATGAAGGGAATGTTTTTGAGGAAGAAATTTTTGTTGCAGAATTGGAAAAAGTTAGTGTTTCTCCTCAGGGGAAAAGCGGTCCTACCACTAACCCAGAACTTGAATTTTTGGGAGTATTCAATATTGATGGAAGCCCTGCAAATGGTCTTGCAAAAGGAATTGATTATTTCTTAAAATTCAGGGCAGTTTATATTGAGGGGGCAACTGAAAACGGTTTGCATGTAAGGTTAGGCGATGATAATGTAAGGTTTGCTGATTCGCAGGATGCTGGAATAATTGGTTATTCTGCTTCTGGCGGAAAAGCATTTTATGGGAGGAGTTATTCTCCCGAACCAAGCCCTGGTTTTGAGGCACTGGATTATGATAATAAAGGAGAAGAAGGAAAGTACAACAAATTTGTGGAAATAACATTTGAAACTGGCGGAGAAAAAATAATAAAAGTAAGGGCAAAAGCAAAGGAAACCGCAAGTGTTCCTGATATACTTTTGAGTTACAGGGCATGGTCAAAAATAAGTAATATAATTTACAGAACTCCAGCAGATCCTGAATTAGGAATTGATGTTTTCTCATCAAACAAAACATCGCTTTACTCTGAAACCGGCAAGGATAGAATAAAAATTCTGGAGCAAAGCGCTTCATGCAAAAATGAATTGTGCGCTTCGTACAAATTTATCAGAAGCGATGGTTCTGAATTCAGTCCTGAAAACTTTGAAGCAATTATTGGAGAAGTTTATGCTTTAGAAGTGAATCTTTCTCCTGATAAGGCAAGCGAAGTTACTGTAAAAGCATCAACCCAAAGACAGAAACCAAAAATCGGTTTCCAGGGTTTTGGAATAAATGATTTTGCAAACTTTATTGATACTAACAGCACGGATACAGCAATACAGGTTGAGAATGTTTCTGCATTGGAAGGGGAAACAACAAGCGTGAGAATTTTTTTCAAACCTTATATTACAGAAAATTCGCAAATAGTGTTGCAATTAATTTCAGGAGAAACCATTCTTAATGAACAATTTAATTTTGAAATTTATGAGGAAAGAAATATTGTAATGAAAACAATCCCGGGAAATGTTGTGCTGGGAGAAGACTTTGTAATAATTTTAAATGATAGTGCAGGAAACCAAATTGAAAATGCGGAAATAAAACTTTCAAGCGAAGCAGGGGAACATTTAGAAACAATACAAGGAGATGCATCAACAAACAAAGGCGGAAATGGAAGATATTCTGTGAAGAATTCTTTTGATGCAGGAATGCTTTTGTTTGAGGTTAGTGCAAAAAGATTCAAACCATTGAAAGGAGCAATTGAAATAACCAAAGAAGGAGTAATTGCATTTACAGAAGATGAAGCATTTATTACAATCAGAAAAGGTCAGACTATTGCTGAACAATTTATTGAAATCCAGAACCTTTCAAAGCAAGGAGTGGAACAATTAAGTTTTGAAGTTGTTCCGATTGGCGTGCTGCCTCAGGGAATGGATATACAGGTTACTCCTGTTTCAGTATTGGGACCTAACTCTTCACAAAGACTTGTTGTACAGGCAGAATATATTGGAGATAAAGAAACTAGCCAAGGAGAAGCAAGAATTATTGTAAGAGGAAGAACACAAACAGGATTCTCGGTTTCAGCAGAAACAAAAATCAAGGTAGAATTTAATCCTAAAATAGATTCTGCATGTATTGAATTCAGCAAGAAAAAACTTGCGGTGTATGTGGCATCAGGATTAGAAGACAGGGGTTATTATGATGCAACTTACGGAACGCTCCCTCCAAACCAATCAACAAACTATTATACATACAATAATTTTACAACCACAAGCTCAACTAGTTTTACGGCAAAGCTCGCTGAAAAACCAGAGTGCCAAGGGTTTGAAATGGAACTTGTTCCTGAAATAATTGCAGGTAATAAAAAAGCAGAACAAGGGCTTGAAGTTGAAGCAGAAACAATAAGACTTACCCCTGAATTAACAAATTCGGATGGACGAAGAAAAGATGTTGACGAGGTTATTGTTTCAATTACAAACAAAATAATCAGGAACTACCCTGGAAAAGAAATGTTCAAATTTGATTTGGTTTTCAAAACCGATGGTTATGAAAAAAGCATTCCTTTAGAGGTATATATTTGGAATCCAAGGTATGCATTACAGGTTACAAGAAATATTGAATTATTTTTAGGACCTGATCAACAAGGAAGGTTATCAGCGCAGGTTCCACTCTTTGTGAGAAATATCGGTGAAGCAGATATAGAGGATGTTAGGTTCAGGATTGTTGATACAAAAGGCACGGGTAATGTGGATATTACTGTTGTTCCTGATATTCCGATACAATTCCTGCGAAAAGGACAGGCAATTCAGCCACCATATACTTTAGTTGCACAGGTTTTGAGGAATGAGAAAACCACTTTGCTTGAGGTAAAGGAACTTGATATTTCAGGAGTAATAGACGGGCAGACATTTAGTTTCGGGCCTGTTATTATTACAGCACATGCTTCATCAGACCAGTGCTTAACCGTAACTCCAGCCAATATAAACTTCCAGAGTCCAAAGAGTAGTGAAGGCGCGCTTTCAAGGGAAATAACCCTCAGAAACACGTGTGCTGAAGAAGTTAGGGTTGTTGATTTATCAGAGGTATCTTTGGGAAACAACAAGCTAAGATTAACTCCCTTAAACACTTTTATTCCTCCTGGAGGACAATCAAAATTCACTTTGGTTCTTGAAAAGAACGAGGATTATCAAGGCACGCCTGTGCAGGTTTTTGTTAAAGGATTTTTGCCAAGAAGCGGAACACCAATAAATTCTTCACCAATAATTGTGGATGTTCAGTTGGGACAAAACATAAATGCTGGAGAAGCTGCTGCTGATCCCAGAGAAATTCCTGTATGCGGAACAAACACAACCAAAACAGTGAGGTTCCCAATACTTGCAGATAATTCAGCACCGCAATGTGATAACTCTTATTGTGATGCGGTACAGCTTGCAAAATATTTAACCAACAGGATTGAGCAGAAAATCAAGGATGCAGAAAAGCAAATTCAAACTCAGCAAGGAGATTCTCACAGTCTTAACTGCACAAGCCAGGAAAATCTTGCAAAGGGATACTGTAATTTTGATGAAATGGGTTTGGCTTCTGAGAACTTTTACGTTTACATGAGTCACGATACTTTAACTCCTCAACTTCTTGAAAAGGAATTCAAAACAAGGCAGAGTTCAATAAAGAATTACACATCAGATTTTACCCAAGGAGATAATGCAGGAGGTCTTTTAGGTGGGTATTCAAAACAGGTTTTCATGAATTCAAATTTCAGCGGATGCGGAAGATACAGTGTAACACTTAATGGTTCTGCAAGGGTTCAGAGCGGACGAGTTCTTCCTGAATTAATGAATGTTGTCATAGACCTAACCCCAGATGATGATAAAGATGTTAAAGTAAGACAGGTTACGGAACAGTGTGAAGCAAGGATACAGAATGTGAGCAACTTTTTACCTCTAGATGAAGGAGTTAATGTAAGCCAGAGCGGAAAACCATGGATTGGAGTTGTTGAAACAAATGAACCTACACTTGAGAATATTGGAAAGGAAGTTGCAAAGAAAATTTTCAACAAAGAAGAAAGATTCACAAAAGGTTCATCAGGAACAAACCAATTGAATCTTGCATTCGGACAAGATGAAGGTTATTTAGTTAAACTTGAAATGGACAAGGTTCCTCTTGAATCGCCTTATAAAATAACAGCAGCTATAAAGGAATCAATCGGGCAAGATGAAACAGTACAAAGTGCAATTGCAAAAGAAGCAGCAGAAGCAATTTCAGGTTTGAGAGAAAACGCGATTGATGGCTGTATTGCAGAAGATGAAAGTTACTTCCTCATAAAAGGCTCTATGGATATTGGAGGAAAGCTAAGCCTTACAACTCCTGATAAAATTTCTGTTAACTTTGAAAATGCACAGTGTGCTGAAGTAATTGTTTCAAGCCAGGTTAAGGAAAATGTTATATTAAGAGGAAAACAATCAGAAGAAATCAGTGGAGTAACAAAAGACAGTCCTTTCTTCAGAACAACAGAAGAAAATGATAATTCTAATCAAAACCCAATAACTATTCAAGTGTCCGAACTTGATAATAAGAAAAATATATTCACGGGAAAAACAAATGTTTGTGTAACAGGAGATTCGCAATTACAAAACGCACAGGGAAAAATAATTGTGGTGGAAGTACTTAGAAGTGAAGGAAGCCAAAAGCCTGATGATACAAAAGAAGTTGGTTTGGAAGTCTGCGGTATACATCCGCTTGACTTTATGGAAAAAATTCAAACAAAAGAACCAAACACTGATAATTATTATTATGCGACATTCGGATGGAAAGGCGATCCTTCTTCAATAAATTTCAGGCAGTTTGAAACAATAAATGATGTTCAAAGCACAGTTGCAAAAATAAAGGAACTCAAAGAAAATCCTAGAGGTATTCAACAAGGAGATTCGGCAGAGGAAATTTCAGCAAAAACTAAAGCAGGTTACTGGTATGTTGGAACGTGCAGTGTTGTCAGCGGTGCCACTTCTGCACTAAGACCAATAGTTGGCTGGGGAACAGGGATATTTAATTTAATATTCGATTGCTGGTTGCCTTATGCTGCACTAATGGGCAGGGAAATTCCTGTATTGAGTGATATAATCAATAATGTTCAGCCGATAGTAGATGAAATACTCGGCGTTGTGGGAGATGCGATTGAGTATATCAGCGGACAGCTTGGAGCAGGTGCAAGATGGCTGTTAACTGCTATGGGCGTAGATGGAGTTAATCCTAATGCTGAGACAACCCAACAGTACATTGCTGAATTTGGTCAACAGCCTGTATCACAGCAATTTACTGATACTTTAGCGTTATCAGTTTTGATTAAAGATTCATTCGTGGCACGTTCACAGACCTTTGGTGCTGCGGCATTTGATGATTTTAGTTTGATTGGAAAAGGAGCCCAGTATGTTCCGGGTTATATGTCAAAAGCAAGAGTGGTTGGGCAGAATGTTTCCAATGAAATAATTAAGGATGTCAAGAAAAATGTTTTCAGCGGAGTAAGAGATTCTGCGGTTGATGATTTTACTGATGCTTTAAGCAGTAAACTTGGAAAAAATATTGAGGCATCAATTTCTGCCGCTGCAAAAAGCAAATCTTCGCTTGGAAGAGGCGGAGTGCTGACATCTGAGGAACTTAGCGAAGCGATTCAGAACGCAATAGACAAAACATCGGGTGATGCAGATGTATTGAAAAAGTTTAATGGGGCTAGAGCTAAGATTAATACCCCCGCAGGAAAAACACCAATAATTGATAAAACAAGATTTGCAGATGAAATCGCTGAAGAGATAAGAGGCAAAGCAAATATTGGGGAACTGCCCGCAATACCTGATGATAAAACATACGGCGGAACCGCACAACCAAACACAAGAACACTGCAGACAAGAGTGAAAAATGCAAGAGACCGTTTGGTTAATGAGTCAGTTGAAAAATTCAGAGCAGAAACAGGAACTAAAGTCCCTACCTCAATTATAG
>JANLGZ010000007.1 GCA_024653905.1 archaeon | reverse complement strand
ATGAGGAGGCCAGGAGGATGAATCAAAAAGGACATATAATTTTCCTGATTTTAGGAGCTTTTCTGATACTTGCATTAATTCCAATATTAATAACCAGCTTTTTCTGGCCTGCCAAAATACTGATGCAAATAATAATGATTTTTGTGCTTTACACAACCGTAAGGGGCTTTTTGGGATCAGGAACGCTTACATTGCTTGTTTCGGCTATTCTTATATATTTTATGGTTTTTAAGTGGTTTGAGCTCTTTTTGGCACTTTATATACTGCAAGTATTGCTTGGATTACAGTTTATGTCAGTCATAATCTGGGGTGTTGGAACCACAATGAGGAAATGATAAGTAATTTATTAACTTGAAGGCAATAAATCTATGAGGGAAAGGCATGATGATATTATTAGACGGGCTGATGGACAATATATGGATAGTTTTGACTCTATTCCTATTTGTGTGGATTTATTCCTGGGCTAAGCAAAACCTTGGTTCAGCAAAACTAGCCATACTTTTCTCACTAATAGTTGTATATTTAACATTCTATTCCTACCCTGTATTGGTTTGGTTATTGGTTGTATTTTTCCTATTGCAAACTCTTGGAAAAGATTTTTTGGCACAAGTGAATCCATTTGGTGGAGATCAGTTACGATGACTCAAAAAAAGATTTACAAAATGAATGCAGTACTACCTCAACTTGTTGAGACAGTACACCCTACCAACAGAGGAAGTCCTAACAAAGGCGGGCACCTCTCCAATCGAGGTGTCGGTTGATGGATACTTTTAATTTTTTGGTTTCAATTTTGATTATGATGATTGGAATCCAGCTTCATGAAACATGGATTGTACTCGCTGTTTTAGCCATCAGTATTTTAACGTCAAAAGACCTTTCAACAATAATTGCGTTTATCATCGCAACAGTGGTTCTTTACATTGTTGTTGGAATGGGAAATATTGACTCACTATGGCCTGTTGCTATTTTTGGTTTGATAATTGTCGCAATTATTCTTGGTTCAAAACCTCAGGAGCAGGCAGCAGATCCTTATGGAGGGGGCGCTGATATGTTCGGAGGAATGGGCGGCGGATATTAAATGGCAAAAGTTCTGATGAACCTTCCATTAATGATTGTTCTTTTGATTATCTTTTTTTTAGTGCTTGGAAAAAATATTATCTGGGCTGCATTGCCGTTAGGAATTCTTGTTCTGGCAGAAGTTTTCGGAATTATTTCAGGATTGTTTAATACTGAATTGGAGGAAATGAATAAGTCTAATCCAAAAACTCCGGAAGGATTAAAGTTTATCGGAGACGGACTTTCAAGAACAGGGAAAGCTTTGGGAAAAGGAGAAAAGGCAAAAATGCAGGGAAAAAAAATTAAGGATACTAGAGATGATTTTGAGAAAGCAGGAGATGCAGCCGATGGTTTTTTTGATGGAATTGGAAAACTTTTCAAGAAATAAAAATTTCCAAAAAAAATAAGGACTTTTTAAAAAAGTAAATTAAAAAAAATTTTAAAAAAGTAAATTAAAAATAACGAATCTTAAAAACAAGTTTTAATTTTTACTTTTCAAGTTTAAGCAGAGTTTTTTTGTTTGTTTCAAGAATTTTTTTCAAGAGATCTTGAATAGCAATTGTGTTTGCTTTTGTTTCACTGATTTCTTTTTCAAGCGAAGTCATTCTTTTATCAAGCGCATTAATTTTACCGATTGTTTCAGGAGACAAGCTTGGAGACGAATCAAATTTTTTGTGTAAGTCCGCAACATTAGTCTGAACGCTCTGCATCTGCTCCCTGTGCTCATCAAGCAACTGGTGAGTTGTTGTGTGCTGTGCAGCCTGTTCTTGAGAAACTGCTTCAAGCTCTTTTTTCACATCCACTGCTTCTTCTGAATCATCTTCCTCAGAATCATCATCAACAGAATCTTCAGAACCATTATAATCAGCAGAATCAC
The DNA here is from genome assembly GCA_024653905.1 of archaeon. Taxonomy (GTDB): domain Archaea; phylum Iainarchaeota; class Iainarchaeia; order Iainarchaeales; family Iainarchaeaceae; genus UBA493. The sequence continues at coordinate 2,413 of JANLGZ010000007.1, read as the reverse complement.
CTTCTTCTATTTCTGGTTCTTTTGATTTTTTCAGATTTTCAAAAGCTGTTTTTGCATCAACGCGGGTTTTCGGAGAATCCGAAGAAACTCCTTTTGCTTCATTAATAACATTATCAATTTCTTCCTCACCAAGGTTTATCCCTTTAAGAGTCATCCTGATTGTGTCATCATCAACACCAGAAGAAAGCATCCTTTTTACTGTACTCATTATAACGTCATTTGAAACCATTTAAATCAACATAAACTAACACAAAACACCAATTTTAATGTTTTCTTTCTTTTTAATCTGTTCTTTTTCAGCATTTTTCTTAAAAGAAAGACAAAATCTTCATTATTAGGTTAAGCAAATTTATATATATTAATTTAGCCATTAGTTGTGAAATGCAACTATTCAAAATAGCTAACGGCCCTTGGGAAAAGCTTTTTTCAGGGGTTTTTCAAGAACATGAGGTTGAATTATATTCTAACCCTGAAAAAATACTCATGATTATTGTTTTTGAAAAAAAGCTTGACAGAATTGAAGGAGCTATAATTGAACTTTACAAGGTTTTCAGTGCGGAAGGAGATGTTGAATCTTTTGTTGAAACTCTTCCCCGCGATGTTTTAATTATTACAAAACACGATGAAAAAAGCACACTCAAATTCCTTTTGCTTGGAAGCAAACCTACTTATGCAAGATGGGTTGAAGATGAATTTGTAAAAGAGGTTGATTTGCTGGTTAAGAAATTAAGCACCTCTGCAACCATGATTATTGATGTTTCAAAAGCATACGAATTAACTTTGAAAGAAATTTCAGAATCATCAAAAGAAGTGCAGAGTGCATTCTTTACACAACCGATGCTTGTACCGTTGCTTGCTACTTCAAATCATTCAATGGTTGGAGAAACTATTGATGAAATGAAACCTTTAACCAAAGGAGAAATAATGCTCGGGTTAACAAGGGATAGGAAAAAGGTTATCGAACCAATAGCACTTTTTAATAAAATAATTTTAAGCGAAGGTGAACCAAAAGATCGGGCAAGAGTTCTACAGGTTCTGGCTGAAAGTGCTATGCTTTCAAAAATACCCGCAATAATTTTTGATTCAAATAAAAGCTTTTCTGGTCTAGGAGAAGCAAATAAGGGAGAAGCTGAACTGAAAAAATACGAAGTGGATATTGATCCGCTTGGTTTTCCTATAAAAAATTATATCCCCGGAAAAAGCGTGAAAGTTAATCTCAATATGATGAGTCCAAGAACAATTGCAGAACTTTTTGGCGTGGGTTACAAGGATTTTCCTAGATTATTAACCAGCTTTTTGGCAGAAAATACAGTAACAAGTATTGATGAAATGGTTGAAAAAATCTCAAAATTACCTCAGTCAGAGGAATTCAGCGAATTTGAAATTTACAAAACAGCAAGAATAATAAAACTCATGGGTACAAGATATCCAGATTTATTCGGTGGAGGAAATGAAACAACAGATATGATAAAAAAATCCACCTCCAATATTGCAAGGGCCTCAATAATTGATATTTCTTCCCTTGATGAAAGAAGTTCCATATTGATTATTCATTCTATAATTAAGGAAATCAGCATGAGCAAACAAAAATCCAATTCAGGTTTTGTTTCAATAATTATTCCAAAAGGAGAATTGATTCAGGCAAAAGAAAATCAAAATATTATTTCAAGGGAAATTTATTCATTACTTAATGAACTCTCAGTTTCAGGAGCAATGATTTTAATCGCAGCAGGAAAATCAATTGATATTGACCAAGCAACAAAACAGGACGCTAATGTAACAATCAATATTGTAAGTGGAAATGATGTTGGCATACAAATGAAAAACAGAAAATCTTACCGGGTTCTTGTGAGGCCCACATTGAGCGAGCATGCTTGATTGGTTTTATTTCTTCTTCTCTTTAACAGCAACTTTTTTGCCCTGCATTAAATCTTTCACATCTTTAATAGAAACAAATTCTAATGGATTAATTGTATCAATAACATATTTGATTTCCGCAACATCCTCTGCTTTTGAATAGTTTTCTTTTATGTTGCTGATTTCAGATTCAAGTCTTCCGATTGCTTCTGCGTTTTCATTAAGTTTTCTGTTTATTTCCGCAAGCTCTGGTTCTATTGTTGAAAAATCATTTGACGGAGACTGACCCCCTTGTAAAGTTTTTATTTTTTTGTTTAAAACAAGCAGATTTCTGCCCAGAATTTTTTCATTTCTTACAACATATTTAATTTTTTGGGACATCACAAGGATACTGCTGTTAAGCGCTCTGATGTCTGAATTGATTCTGGAAAAAATATTCTGGGCTTTTCCGGAAACTCTTTTTTCTTTAGAGTCATCTTCTGTTTCGCTTTCGGAATGTCTCTGGTGTGGTGGCAAATTAAAACCTTCAATATAAAATCCCTTATTGTAACAATAA
>JANLGZ010000013.1 GCA_024653905.1 archaeon | reverse complement strand
GGCTTTCACCTCTAATTTGTCTAATACTTCAACTAAATCTATAACTATCTGCTTACTACTGAAAGTACTGCCCATGCCGTTACTGTGTTTTCCTATGTCGCTGTCTACCATTCCTGCTAAAAAAGCAACTTGATTTTCTGGAACTAAATTTTTAATAGTGCCAGGAATTAATGCCTTGTGGCTCTTTTTCCCATTTTGGATTCCAATTATTTTTGTGAAAAATCTATAAATCGCTTTGTTATTTTTTGTTAAATCCCACGCTCCGTTGTTTTTGTATTTTGATACAATAAAATGTTTTATTTCAAAGATAGTTTCAAACATCGGCTTAATTAAATATAAAAATTTTCGATCGCCACTATGAATTCCAATTCTATATAATAAGTTATTCTCTTTATGTCGATTATTTATTCCCAAAGACCCGTCTCCAATAATAAGACCTGTAAGATAAATTAAATCAGGATTAAATTGTTTTGGTATTTTCACTATCTCTCCCGTAGTGCTAGAAATATAATTTATATTGTTTAGTAACTCTGTTATTTCTTTTCTTAATCCAAATATTTCTAATCTTTTTAATGCAATCAAAGGAACAGAAGCCCTTCCAATAAACCAGTCGCGGTAGGTTGATTTAGCAAAATTATAATTAATGGCCTTTAACCATTCCTCTTTCCAAGCAGGAGAAACATCTCTTTTCAATTTCTCATTGACTTTTCTAAGAAACTTAACTACTCGCATTGCCTGTTCTGCTTTTGATCCGTCTTTAATTTTTGAGAATCTTGGGAGTATACTGTAAACTCTGAGAAGTTTTCTGGCATTGTCATCATCAACAGAATCATGTAAATTAAGAAGGTTGAATTGCATTATAAAACGAAGAAGTTGCGATTTATATTGGCTTTTAGACGTCATTGCCGGTGCGATTTATTTGCTTTCAGAAACGCTTATTTGAACTGTTTTTGATACATCAAAACCCATTGGAATATCAAGTTTTGCCGTCAATAACCATTTCACCTGGCTTGATCTTCCTGAAAACATATTAGCAACATTCATTAATTGCCCTAATGCTTCATTTCCAAAATCAGGTTTGTTCCCGATATTTGTAGGAACCTGCAATTGAAACTTGTAGGTTCTTTCTCCATCGCTTGGGTCATACTCTCTTTCCACATCCATTTCCTGTTCAAAATTATAAAGTGTTTCAGTCCTGTTTGTTCTTTTTCCATGCGAGTAGCTTGTTGTTTCCATTGTAGCCCTAAGAACAACCTTGACCCCTTTTGCTTTTGTGGGCTTGTTTACTTTCAGAAATACTTCTCCCTGAATAGTTTCGCCTGGATTAAAAACAGTCTTCTCTAATTTGAGGTCAATTTTTCCTGCGCCAAATCCGAATACCATAAAATAACCTAATAAATCACGCTTTTAGTTTATTTAATTTTTTTGTTGACAAAAATGTACGCTCCCGCCGAGAATCGAACTCGGGTCTCAAGCTGGTTGCAAACCTTTTTGATTAACTTTCCGGAATCCGTTTTCAAAAAGTTTACCGCAAGCTTAAAGGCTATCCACTACCCCACGGGAGCTTTAAATGAAAATTTCAGTACAAGCGGATTACTTTTCCTTCATTCAAAAGCAAGGTTGTTTCTGATTGGGTTACTATTTTTCCTTCTTCTTCTTTCAGCAGAGGAAAAGCACCAATGCATTTTTTCTGCATTAATTCCCGCAAACCAACTTTGCGTGCAAATTCGCTCATTTTCAAATCTCTTTGAATCCATCTTTCTGCAAACGGAAGTCCTGAGTATTTCTCATCAATAAAATCAAGTATTTTTCTTGCTTCTCTTCCCCTCAAAGATTTCTTTTCATCAATCTGGAAAATTTCCGCTTGGTTTCCTTCTTTTACAAAGCCTTGTCCATCAGTGGCAAAAGGTTCGATTGCGATAGCCATTCCGTCTTCCAGAACCTTTGTGTCATGGTTGGCAATATTAGGAATTGTAGGATAAGTGTGTGCATCATATTTCTTAACTCCATGGCCTGAAAGATTATGAATTGGATTGAATCCTTTTCCTTTAATTATTTCCTGAATTTTTTCCCCGAAGAGTCCTAATTCAGTTTCTTCTTTTACAAGTTTTACTGCTGCTTCCAGAGCTTCTTTTGAAGCATTAACCATTTCGGTTTGCTTGCCTGAAAAATCAATTGTTTCAGCAGTATCACAAATATACCCGTTTACATGAACCCCAATATCCACTTTGATAACCGCGTCTTCTTCCAAGGTATCCTTTGATTCAAAACCAGGCGTATAATGAGCGGCCACATTGTTTACTGATAAGTTTATCGGAAATGCAGGAAAACCGCCTTTCTTTTTAATTGCTGATTCGATTTCCTCAGCAAACTCAAAAAGATTAGTCCCAACTTTAAGCTTTTTCTTTGAAAGCTCATGGACTTCCTTAACTATTTCCCCTGCTTTCTTATAATCCTGTAATTCTTCTTTTTCCATGAATAAATCTCCTCTGAAACGGGTTTTAAAGTTTACGTGAAAGCAGATAATGAACTCTGCTTCCCTCCTTGTATCAAATCTTCCTCTTCATAACCCAATTCGCGCATTATTTTGATTACCGCAGGAATAATCTGGTTTTTTATGTAGTAGTCAGAATCATAATTTCCTTCTTCCACATATTCTTCAAGTTCTGCAGTATCAGAAATCCTTTTGCCTGCGCCTTTAGTAATAATAAAACCTAGAACAGAACCGATATCAATTTCTTTGCCTCTTTCAATTGCTTTTTTTGCAGCAGCCACATGCGGTCCTATAGAATCATATTTATCGATTTTTCTCTTAAGTTGAGTCATTATAACCAAATCTTTTTTCGGTACCTTTCCTGTTTTCAATTCACTAATAACTTTTCTCACAAGCGCAATTGCTTTTTCAGGATTTCCTTCTTTAAGCACGGCTTCAATAACCGATTTCTGAGTTTCCTTTGCTATTGTTGACCAGTCTCTTCGCACATATTCAAAACCAACTATTTTCAAATTTCCTTCAAAATCAACAAGTGCATATTTTTTCTTTGCTGCTCCGCCTTCTTTTTTTGTTACAAAAATCCCGCGTTTAAAAAAACCTTCAAATTCAAGTTCCATTGCGCCTGGTAATTTCGAATTAATTTCCTCAACAAATTCAACAACTTCTTTTTTTCCTTTTTCTTTCGGAACAAGAATAAATAATGAATCCGTGTTGTGAAGTAGTATTTGTCCGCATGCATCAACAAAATTATTATTGTCCTGAACACTAAGGTCATACACAAAGCCGTTGTATTTTTCTTCTGTAATTTTGGTTTTTATTCTATTGTTGTGCTTTGTGCTTGTTTTTAGTGTGTATGCTTGTTTTGATGGTCTGTAATTTATTGTATAATTCTGTCCCAATTGTTTGAGCAGTACTGAAAGTCCGCTTATTAGTTTAAGTGATTTTGTTGTGTAACTGAAATTGTTTTTTATATATTCTTTTGTGTATCCAAGTTTTTTGTTTACTGACCTGCTTCCGTCTCCTTCAATCATTTTTTCAAGTATTAATTTTTTGTATTTATCTGGGACATTGAAAATGAAATTAGGGAGCATTTTTCCTATGCTTTTTTGCCCGCAGAAAATTTTGAAAAACATCGCGCTAATCTGGTTCATTAACTGCAGTTTCATTGTATTATCTTCATATTGTATTGTTTTTGATAAAGAAGAATTTGTATAGGTTAATGTTCTTTGTCCCTTTGCAGACCTTATTATAGAAACATTTGCTCCTGCAAATAGCCTATTATAATCTTCGCTCAGTTCTTGAAGCCATGGCTTATTGGAAGAGGAAATACTTGCCCCTATTCTTGTGCTTGTTGTTTCATATGTTGAACTGCTTCCCTCTGCTATATATGCTCCAAAAAGTCTGCATAACGATTCAAACTCTGGGGAATCAATTTTTATTTTTCTTTTTAATTTTATATTATGTTTCCTGTTTGTCCACCCGAACCAAATGTGGCTTTTATCTGCATGGAATTGGGCTAATTTAATTCTTCCTTTATATTTTAGGGTATTATAATGTTCGTTGAGTATCTTGTAAAGGTCTATTTCCTTGATATAATTTTTCTCTTTTGGGATGTCTGCAGAAAAAAGTTTTTTGCCTTTCAATTCTGTTGCTTTTGTTTCAACAAGATTCTCGTTTTCCTCAATTAAAATTGAATGGTCTTCAGTGACGCAGGTTTCCCCAAATTTCTGGTTTATTCTGTAAATTTTTTTGCCTGATTTATGTCTTATAATTTCTTTTACTTTTTTCCATTCGGGCTTTAAGGTGCTTGAATTAATTGAAAGTGTTGAATAACCATTACAGGGTTTTATTGTTTTACCGTTTCTTATAGCTGGAATTACGTCTGTTTGATTGTAGAATTCCTCAATGCTTCTGATTTCTATTTCGTCTGAAGGATTTTTCAAAACAATATTCCTTTCACGAGTAACACTGTCCCCATAAAGCGTTTTGAATCCTCTTTCATTAGCCTTTTCCATTGTATTCTGAATATAATGCCTGCTCCATGCAGTTACTGCCCTTGCGCTTTCTCTTGAATACCATCTTGCCCTTGGGTAACCAAGATAGCCGTAATGTGAATTCAGAAGAATCTTAAGTGCGTGCTGTCTTGCATCCATCATTTTATACCCATGGCTTCCTTTTTCAAATTTTTTCATTTCCCCTTTAATTTTAATTCTATTATTCAGAATCTCCTCGAGAATTCCTGAAAGAAATCCTTTTTCCTTTTCACAAAACCAATCCTTATCAGGAGAAAGATTCTTTCCTTTTTTACATTCAGCATGATTGCATTTGAGTGTTTCAAGAGAAATATTATGTGAAATCATAATTGTAGGATGCAATGACCGAAAATCCAGTACTGCGATATTTTCATGCAATCCAGGGAGAGGTTCTTTCACAAAACCCCCCTGATAGGTTTGCAGGTTCCTTTGGTTAACTTCGCTTTCCCTTGGCTTGTTTGGAATCAGCGCATTTTTGTCAAAGCTGTTCACGATCAATAATTGTTCAACCATCTGGCTTGATGAAGCTCTGGAAGTATCATGCAAAGACATTCTTAACATTGAGGTTAATTGCAATTGCAACGGCAAAAATTCCTCTGCAAGTTCAACAGTTACAGCTCCGTCTTCACGATTATATTCAACAACCCTGTCTATTGTGCCCTTATCCCAGAGTTCGTTAATTTCCTCGGCTTTAACTTTTTCTTTTGGTTTTCCGAATAATTTTTCAGAAACATTTTCAAGATCAAATTTAAGCAGACTAATTGCGCCAATCCTTGCCATAAACTTTACTAATTGGAATGCATCAAGGTGCTGAATTCCTTTCAAACTTGTGGCGTTGTACATGCCCTTTCTAAAAATCCTGATTCCGCCGTGTCCTATTTTGCAATCAAGTTTTAATTTCTCGCACCTTGTTTTTATATAAGGCATATCAAAAGAATCCCCGTTATAAGTAACCAGAATATCCGGCTGCATTTCATTGATGTCATCAATGATTTTTTTCACTAATTCTTTTTCATTCTTCAAAACAACAGTATTTTTTGCATTAGTTTTTTTGTAAGTGTAAACAATTGATTCTTTTTTTGTTGAAAGCACAGCCATTAAAATTGGGTCTTTTTGCGGGTCTGAAAATCTTCCCGGGGAATAAGTTTCAAGATCAATTGCACAAATTCTTAATTCATGTTTAATTTCTTTTGAAACAATTTTTCTTATTTCTCCATTTTCTTCTTCGATTTCAATACCGCTCATTGGCTTTAATTTTTTATCAATCAAATACCTATTCGCAAATGGAATATCAAATTCTCTTTTTTCAATAACTCCTTCAAGCTCTTCTACAGTTTCTCTTGCTTTTATTAAATCCTGCGGATTTTTGAAATAAACCCTAAGAACATTTTTCGCATTTTCCTTTTCAGCCTTTTCTACTTTTAATGTCTTTATTCCTTCCCCAAAATCCGCATTTTCAATGGCTTTTATGGTTTTTTCAGGGTCTTTTACAATAACATGAAAATACGGTTTAAAATCAGGGTCCTCATATTTTTCAATTTTTTTATCATTGCTTACAAAAATCTGGATTGCACAATTCCCCTGCTCATCCACTTTATAATCGGCTTCTAAGAGCAATCCAGTAACTTTATTATATGCCATAGTTATTATTGTTACAATAAGGGATTTTATATTGAAGGTTTTAATTTGCCACCACACCAGAGACATTCCGAAAGCGAAACAGAAGATGACTCTAAAGAAAAAAG
>JANLGZ010000107.1 GCA_024653905.1 archaeon | reverse complement strand
ATGATTCTGATGAAATGGTTATGAGAATCCATGTTAATCAGACAACTGCATTAACTGATTACACAATACCTGTATTCATGAGAAGCGAGAATTATTTTGTTGAAAGAGATATTAAAATCAGGTTAATTGATTGTGAAGAAAATGCTTTTGACCTCGATGTTACTCCTAACGAAAAAAGAATTGAAAGAGGAAACAGCGAATTTTACACAATAATCCTTACAAGTGCTAAAAATGAAGGACAGGATGTAAGGTTAAGTGTTGATGGGGATTTGCCTACAGAGCTTGAAAAATATGAAACTTACTTGCCTGCTTATGGTGAAGTAAAAATTGACCTTAAAGTTAGTGCAAGAGAAAGCGATGATGACGGCACACACAGAATTAAAGTTATTGCATGGAATAATAACGAAACTGAAGAAGAAACTGTTAAGGCAATAGTTGAATCTGAACACAAACTTGAAATGATTATAGAAAATAATGACTTTGAAGCAAGAATCTGTTCAGCAACTGATGGCCAGGTTTTTGAAGCAAGAATCCTTAACAAAGGAGATTATGATGAAACAGTTTCACTTACACTTGCACATGTACACGAATCCGTACAAGCGGTTCTCTCCGAGGATGAAATTGATATAGAAGCAGGAAAAGAGAAAATCGTGTATGTGTTCATAAATCCTTCATTTGGAACACCAATTGGAAACTATACTTTAACATTAATTGCAGAATCAGCTCATGATAAACTGAGCGAACAGTTAAGATTTAAAGTAATAGAATCAGAACAAAACGCAATAGAAAATGTTATTGAAATAACATCTTATCCAAAAGAAGTTGTTCTTGTTCCGGGTGAAGAAAAAATACTTAACTTTACAATAAAAAATCCGCTTCACGAAAGAATGAATAATGTAAGAATAAGATTCTTCGGAGCAAGTAATGGGGCAACTATTTTCCCAATGAGTTTAGGCTCATTAGAAGCAGGGGAAAGTGTAACAATTAAGAGACCTATAAAAGCATCTGAATCAGTATCTGAAAAAGTATACGATTCAATAGTAGAGGTAAGGGCTGATGGTTATGTAACCACAGTTCCGATGAGAATTAGAATTACAGAAAATCCTGAAGAAGAAAACACTAAAGAAGCAGGTTTATTGGCAGGATTCGCTGTTTTGGGCGGAGGGGAGATAATTCTCGGAGGAGTTATAATTATAATACTTCTCTTAGCAATAATAATAGTGTTGTCACTACTTAACAGTAACGAATCAAAAGGGACTAAACATTTAACAAAAAACAATGGGGTGTAAAACAACATGGGATACAAACTACTATTAGCCGGATTATTACTTCTTATTTTTGGAGTTTATGCTCACAGCGCAGATGTTTCAGGCACTTGCGGAAATGATTCTCTTCAATGTGAAATTACACTTAATAACATGGAACTTTGCAACGATTCAACAGTTACAGAAACTTATGATGCTTATTTTAACGGAGAATATTCTCAATGGTTTAATGTAATCCCAAGCCAGATTAAACTTGCACCAGGAGAATGTAGTGACCTTAAAGTTTACACAGTTGCAAACTGTTACGCAGACCCTGGATTTTACACAGCAAACTTAATTATTCAGGACGGGGAAACTCTATCAGTTACATGTGAACTTGATTTAAAACAAGGGCACTTTGTTGATATTAAAGTTGAACCTCAAAGCCAGAACGCAACTCAATGTGAGGAAAAAATTTACAATTTAATTGTTACAAATAATACAATTGTTCCAAACCAACAGATAGAAAGGGTTGATCTTTCAATTTCAGGAATTCCTGAATCCTGGTATGTTTTAGAAGAAGAAAGAATCCTTGTTTCTAAAGGAGAATCTGAAACAGTACAGTTAAAAGTTCAGGCACCTTGTGATGCAGCCTTTGGAGCTTACGATTTTACTGCAAAAGCAGCTTTGCCAAACCCTAACTTTTTTGATGAGGCTGATGGAGAATATATTCTTGATCAGGGTCAGTCTATTCAGGTTTTGTTAGATGTTGGTTTTGACGGAAAATTACACAACGCCTGTTTGGAAATTCCAACCAAAGGAAAAATAACTTTAGTTAATAACGGAAAACTTTCAGATAACCTAAAAATTACTCTTGATGGACCAAGCTTTGCAAGGCTTGATAAAACACAAGTATCTTTAGGCCCTGGAGAAAAAGAAACTCTTACAATTGATTTCAGTGAAACAACACAAGAGCCAGGAGAATATGATTTTACAGTTAGAGTTGAAAGCACAGTATTTGATTATGCAACAAGCAAACCATTCATATCAAACTTACAGGATTGTTTTAATGTTGAAGTAATAAAACTTGAAGGCCAAAGCGATGTTTGTGTTGAAGATGAACCAATATACAAGTTCCGAGTTACAAACAACAAAATAATGACTGTTGATCTTGATGTAAGCATTGATGGAATTGAAGCTGAACTTAATAAAACAAAAATTGTTGTTGGCCCAGGCGAATCAAAGGACTTTGAAGCTTTACTTGATGTTAAAGATTTAGCAAGAGAAGCAAGAGTTAGCAAAACAGACCTTGCGGTTGAATTAATTATTGACACATCAGGCTCAATGGTTGAAAGAGTCAACGGACACAATAAAATGGAAACTGCTAAAACATCAATAATTAACTTAGTAAATAAAATCAATGAAGTTGACCTTGGATTAAGAGTGTTAGGACAGGGTGAACTTTGCGAGGATTCAGAATTACTTGTTAAAGTAGATAAACTTGATATTGCAAGAATTACCGATGAAGTTTCACAATTAAATCCAAAAGGAAAAACCCCTTTAACACAGGCATTAAGAGCAAGTGCAGAGGACTTCCCGGCAAATAAAGAAAAAGCAATAATTCTTGTAAGCGATGGTAAAGAAACCTGTGAAGGAAACATAGGCGAAACTGCAAGAGAACTTGCTTCAAAAGGAATAATGGTTTACTCAGTCGGATTTGATATTGATGCTGAAGGTAAAGAACAATTACAGGAAATTTCAAGCAGAACTAAAGGAAAATACTTTGATGCAAAAAACCCTGAAGACCTTGTTGATGTTTTGCAGAAGATATCACAAGAACTTGATATTGTTCCAAGCAACGAAGGAAAAAGAACATTCACTTTGAATCTTGATTCAGATAACTTCTCATACGAGAAAGATTTCAGTTTAACAATCAGCGATTGTTATAATGCAACAATGGTTGCACCGGAACTTAATTTATGCCCAGGAGTAACTAAAACTGATGTTGTAACACTCGTGAACCTTGGTTCAGAAACACAGGATTTCAAGATAGATGTCGGACCTAACTGGATTAAAACACCAGAAAAAGTTACAATTGCACCAAACAACGAAGAGATAATTCCGCTAACCGCATTAGTCCCTAAGAACGCAAGCGAAGATTCATACACAATAAAGGTTACATCAGGAAATGTTGATTTAGAACAGCAAAAAAACATTAATTACCTTTCAAACGCAAGCTGTTTTGGAATAGATTTAATATTGTTAGAGCCACAATTGGACGCAGCAACTTGTGAAGGAAAACAGCAAATACTTATCATAGAAAACAGAGGAGTTGTTGAGCAAGAGGTTACAATAACCGCAGACAAACCTTATGTTGAAATTGTGGATAAAGTTATTAGTGTTAAACCAGGCGAAAGAAAAGAAGTTAACTTCTTTGTTAGCCCTCCGTTTGACCTGCCTGAAACAACTTTCATAAACATCAGCGCAGTAACAGAAAGAGGTTTCAAAACAAGCGCTCAGATTAAATTGGTTGTTTTCGGAAACCAGGATTCATTTGGTTTGGGAGAAGTTGATGTTAGAGTAAGAGACCTTAACATTACAAAAGTCGAAGTACTTGAACACAACTTAGAACTTGTGTTTGATATCTACAATGATTCAAACAGAACACTAGAAGTATTCAATGTAACTTCACTTGATTATAATGCGATTGTTCAGCTTGATAAAAGATTTATACAAGCAAAAAGAACAGTCATGGCAAGAATGTTAATTGACCTTCCTGATGAATTCACATCAAGAACAATAACTGTTCCAATAAAACTTGAAACAGATGAAGGAACTTACACAAGAAACATTGTGTTTGCTTACACTGCATCCGATGAACCTACGCAGGGAGAAGTTGAAGAACCAATCAGCATCGGAACTGGATTATTTAGTTTAGCAACATTATCAACAGCATTGCTTGGAGCACTAATACTAATTGTTATTGGATTGGTTATTTACTCAGCATACAGAGCAGTTAAGAATGATGATACTGAAGCAGAGGAAAAACCAAAAGAAGAAGACGAAAGCACAAAAGCTGCAAAGGCAAAACTAGCTGAGCTTAAAGCTAAAAAAGCAGATAAAAAGCCAGTTAAAAAAGCTACAAAAAAATCTAAAAAGAAATAAAAATTATTTAGATTTTCCATTTGAATAAAAATAGTTGGCAACAAATGGACTGTTAATTAAAAGAGCTTTTTCCTGATCTTCAGATACTTTTTCCTGATTCAAAAACAACAATACACTGTTTTTATCAAATACTAAAAACCTTGAATTCAGACTTGATTTGGAGGCTATCTTTACTCCTTTACTTGTTAAAGATGCTAGTTTTTTATCAAAATAGCCTTTTTTTCTCTTCAAACCAGCATCTGAAGAGCAGATTAACACGTTGTCTTTGGTGTTTTCTAGCTGTTCGGCTATTTTCGAGTAAATATTACGCCTTCCCTCTACTACCCACACAGAATCGCTGAAATCCGCCTCAATACCTGCTTTTTGCTCAAGAGTTTGAGCTATAATCTTGAACTCCTCAAGATTTTTATCAAGCTCTATTTTTTTAGCTTCAGAAACAGATTCCACTGCAATAAGAGGCTTTACAACACTGAATTCTATTGGTTTAGAAGCACTTCTAGTAACAAAACCCTTTTTTTCAAGAGAAAAAAGCACATCATAAACCCTTGCTCTTGGAATGTTTGATGATTTGCTCACAAAAACAGCACTTGCCTTACCACTACTCAAAAGAGCATTGTAAGCACGCGCTTCATATTCATTCAAACCCAATTTTTTTATACTTTCAATCATTGCAACTACAAGGAAGTAGTAATATAAAAGATTTTTCGTTGGAAAGAAAAAACAACTTTAAATACTATAAATAACCTTATATTTTAATGATGAGAAGAAAATTTTCTGGAGAAAAAAAAGAAGCCCCGCCTAAAACCACAGCAGCTGAACGAATCAAAGCACTTTTTAAAAGAACTGCCACTACACCAATACCATCCAAACCAAAACCTGCAAACAGTGCATTGGCAAAAAGAAAAACCTGAAAACCCACAAAATAAAAACCCTCGCATATTCAAATTGATTATGAAAAAAATTGAACCTGCAAAAGCAACCGAAAATGTAAGACATGCAATAAGAGATTTAGTTCCAGTAGCAGAAGAAGTAGAGGCTTCAGGAAAAGAAGTATTATACCTTAACATCGGAGATCCGATTGTTTACGATTTCAGAACACCAAAACACTTATGGGACGCGATTAATGCTAACCACAAAAAATGTGAGGGGTATGCAAACGCAATAGGAAGCCCTGAGGCAAGGCAGGCAATAGCAGAATATGCAAATTCTATGAGTGCAAAAAACATTGCAAAAAACGACGCAATACTTTTTTCCGGCGGAAGCGAATCCATAATACTTGCACTTCAAGCGCTTATGAACCCAGGCGAAAATATTCTTGTTCCAAAACCTGGTTACTCAGTATACAATGGTGAATTAAATTTTTTGAATTGTGAACACAATGAATATGATTTAGATGAAGAAAACAACTGGCAGATTGATATTGAAACAATGAGAAAAAGCATTAATGAAAAAACAAGAGGGATTATAATAATTAACCCAAATAACCCGACAGGTTCAGTGCTTACAAAAAAAAATCTTAAAGAAGCAATTGATCTTGCAGGAGAATTTAATCTTCCTGTTTTTTCAGACGAAACTTATGATAAAATTATTTATGATGATGCAGAATTTGTTTCAGCGGCTTCAATTGCAAATGATGTTCCAATATTAGGATTAGGAAGTATTTCCAAAACATATCTTGCACCAGGCATGAGAGCGGGATGGATTTACAGACAAGACCCTAATGGAATTTTAGACGATTATTTTGCAGCAATCCAGAAACTTTGCAGACTGAGATTAACCAATGTGGGTCCGGGACAGGCTGCTCTAATTGCAGCATTGAAAGGACCACAAAACCACATTCCTGAAATGGTTTCAAAGCTCCAAAAAAGAAGAGATTTGACTTATAAAAGACTGAATGAAATAGAAGGATTAAGTTGCGACAAACCTAAAGGAGCATTTTATGCTTTCCCGAAAATAGAATTTAATGTAAAATCAGACAAGGATTTTATTCTTGACCTTCTCCGAGAAAAAGGCGTTCTTGTAGTGAATGGCTCAGGTTTTGGTCAAAAAGAAGGAACCAAACATTTCAGGGTTGTATTTTTACCCCCTGAAGAAACATTAAACACTGCTTTTGACAAAATTGAGGAACTAATAAAGGAAAAATATTCGTAAAAAGTTTTAGAAAACAAACCAAGAAAAAGTATTTAAACAGTAAAGACAGTAATAGTATTGCGTATTGGGAGTTGAGGGGGTAAGCTACACTGCGCTTGGTTTGTACTAACTTCAAAAAAAAGTTTTGGAGTTGCAGATCCCTGGCTTGCCTCTTTCACATTTATCTATTTTTAACAGAACATAAGAAATTCAGAAGATTTACAAACAAACACTGAACTTTTAAAGCTTCTCAGAGCTAATTTTTACATTTGCTAAGGTTGTTAAGTAGCATCGAGCCACAAGGCGAAGATGGTACGCGTACCCAACCGACGCAACGGTTGCGGGGATGGCTGAGCGGTCTAAAGCGCACGCTTGGAAAGCGTGTTCCTTCACGGG
>JANLGZ010000102.1 GCA_024653905.1 archaeon | reverse complement strand
AAATAAAAATAACCATTCAATGAAATTATTTCTGCAAATTGCACCAAAACAATTTATAACTTCAAAATAAAAGAATAATTGAAATGGTGTTTTGAATATCATCTTTAACTTCTTTTCTTAAGGAATTCGAAAAAATTTCAATCGAAAACTGCAGAGAATCCTTGGAGAAATATTTATGAAACTCATTTTCAGAATACTTCTTGCAATAATGATAATTATACCGCTTATTTTCATTACCCTGTACTTATATGGATTCTACAACTTACTAGTCTTCTCTTACAACTCCATGACATTGCCGGATTAAAAGCAAAAAAATACACAAATCTTTCTGATTCGCACCGGCAACTAACCCCTTCATTTTATTTTTAAGCACAACAAACACTAATTTTTCAGTGATTTTATTGGATGGTTTTGAATCAACAGTAAAGAAGAGCATGAACGGAGCACTGTATTTTAACATTCCGAAAAAAATAATGAACGGCATGAAACTGAAGCCATTTATAGCAGGAACCATAAAATCAGACAAAAAAGGAATACGGGTTTCTGGTTTTGAAAAAACAGTAAAAATCAAGCTGGATTTGACAAAAAAAGACATTGCACATGCAAAGCAAATAATGAAGGAAGAAGGATACGGCTCCATTGATGAAACATTTTGTAATATAATACACAGGTTTATTGAAAAGAAAAAAATCAGACACAGTAAAAAAACACATGTTGTTTACGTTTACCCTGAAGGATTCCTGAATTCAAAATTTATTCTAATAAATGAATACAAAAAAATACAGAGAAAAAACAAAAAAACAAGGAATGATAAAAAAACTTAACAATTTAAACTGTTCGGCATTAATGAACATATGTTCAATTTTACTGAACGGTGATTTTTATGGAAATGGTGCTTAAATTGATAGACACAAAATCCAAAACAAGACTCCTATTAAAAATGCTTGAAAGACCTAATTCAGTTTTTTCAGTATCTGAATTAGGAAGATTATCTGATTTGCCAAAAGCATCAGTTTCAGGAATTATAACGCAATGGGAACAGACAGGGCTTGTGTTGGCTAAACAGCAGGGCAGAAACAAGCTCATATCACTCAACCCAAAGTTTTACCTTCTCCCAGAACTTAAAAAAATTTTCAAAAAAACAAGAGATTTTCAGAAACCGTTGACAGACCAACTCATGTCATTCCATTCCCTGAAAAAAAAACAAGTAAAAGCAATTGTATTATATGGTTCGCGCAACAGAAACGATTTTTCCCACACATCAGATTTAGATGTGATGATTGGAATGGAAAATAAAAATACGCCCTTTACAGAAACTATTGTTGAAGAATTTGTTAAAGCAACAACAAAAACCGGAATTCGTTTTTCGCCCACCTTATTAAGCAAAAAAGAAATACAAACCAGATTGAAGGAAAAAGACCTATTCATCCAAAACATAATGACTCAAGGAAAAATACTCAAAGGAGGAAAATGGCTTGAACACTTACAAACAACATCTTGATTTGGCAAATGAACGTTTTCAAACAGCAGAAGAACAACTCACAGAGGATAAGCCCCATACCGCAGCCCACCTATTCATAAACTCAGCCATAAACTACCACAACGCCATATGCCAAAAATTCCTCAACAAAATACCACGCCACAGACCCCATTCAGATACAGGTTATTTTTTGGAGTTATCTGAATTTTTAAAACAGGATTTACCAAAATATAAAACTGCATACGAATTCCTAATAGCATATAAAAGTCAGGCGGATTACGGCACGGACTTTTCACCCAACGTAGCTAAACAAATTTACCGTAAAACCAAAACAGTCAAGGAAATAGCAGAACATCAACTATAATTCCCCGCAAAAAAACTATTCAACATTCAACTGTTCCCTAACAAGCTTTTTTTCAAAATTAAATTCTTCCAGCGGTTTTACTATGAAGTCACAATGAGTTTCTCCAAGAGCTTTGCATTTAACCTCAACACACTCAACATCTTTTTTGAAATAAATCGAAAAAATCCCCGCAAGAAAACCTCTAATGAAAGTATCAGCATGAAGCTTTGCATTTTTGGAATTGATTGCAACAGGAGAATTATCAACAGAAATCAAAGCACGGTTTTTCTCAAACTCCAAATTAGTGCTCTGCAATTTACCCCAACCAGAAGCCGTGAAATAAGTTTCCATAAACTCTAAACCTTTATCTCCAGAAACACCAAAATTTATTTGGAACTCTTTCTTCAAAGAACCCTTAATCGAATTTTTCACAGCATAATAAATATCCTTATTTAATTTAGAATCATTTACTTCTGCAATTCCAATTAAAGCATCAACAGGAATAATAACAAAAGGTAAATTGAGCAAGTAAAAATTATTGTGCTTGTACTGCAAACCATTAGTGAAGATGAACTTATCGTAAAACGAATTAAGCAAAAATCTCACCTCTTGTTCTTTTCTTTTGGTAAAGCTTTTCTTTTTTTACAAGAAAAGAAAAGGTTTTTGTGAAGATGAACTTATCATAAAAAATATTCAGCAAAACAAACACCCCCTAAACATTTCCGCCACCATTTATAATTGAATGAATTGCACGATAAGCCTCAACTTCCAAAGGCCAAACTATAAGAGAATTCCCCATTCTCTTTGAAAGAATTAAACGTTTACTTATCAGTTTTTTTAAATAATAAGAGTAGTTTGTGGAATGCCTTTTTTTGTACTCACGCGAAGAAATGTTTTCATTAAAGTGTTCAGCAATTTCTAATGCAGATACCGGCCAGTACTCTCTAACCAATTCAAGAACCTGCTTTTCTTTAACACTCAAATCTGGATAGCCAGAATTTAGAACCATAATAGATTAAAATAGTACTTTGAAATATAAAAAAGTATTGAATTAGTCTGGCATGGCAGAAAATATGTTTTTTTTCTTTTCCCTGTAAGAGTTTTGTAGTTTCTTTTTTCTTTTCGCCACCTTGCAAACCTAAGTTTGCTAGGCCTCGTACTCTGAGAGTACAAGGATGTTTTCTTTTTCCTTGAAAAGAAAAAAGAAAAGGTTGTGTTTAGTGCTTTCTTCTTAAGTGAAGCAGGTACTCGAAGTCCTCAATATCGGATTTTCGCAGAATAATAATCATGCCCGCAAAAAGTATTATCATATAACCAAGCAGTTCAGAACCTGTTGGAACTTCACCAAGAATGAAGAACGCTAGGATTGATGCAAACACTAATTCTGAAAGAGTTATTATTGCAGCTGTTGATGCTTCTAAATGTTCAAGTGCAAAATAATAAAGATCAGATGCAACACCCCTGAACAAACCAAGCA
>JANLGZ010000012.1 GCA_024653905.1 archaeon | reverse complement strand
CCATATTATCAGTGCTTTTAGAAAGTGTATGTCTTGTTCCTCTTCGGAAGTTTCTGCTTGTTCCGTTTCCCATGAATTACTTTTGTTTCTTTTGATATTTAATTATTAGTGTTTTAGTACTATTGTATATTAATTTTGTTATATTTTTTAGTATTAGTAGGTGTTTAAATGAAAATACTGATTATTGGTGGAGGCGGACGAGAACACACTCTTTGCTGGAAACTTTCCCAAAATCCAAAAGTTAAAAAGATTTTTTGTGCACCCGGAAATGCGGGTACTGCTGAATTGGGGGAAAATGTTCCAATTGATGCTGAGGATATTCCTGCTTTACTAAAATTTGCGAAAAAAGAACAAATTTACCTAACCATTGTGGGTCCGGAAGCTCCTTTAGTGAATGGGATTGTTGATGAGTTTGAAAAAGCAAATTTGCGGATTTTTGGCCCTAAAAAGGCTGCAGCTATGCTTGAAGGTTCAAAGGCTTTCTGCAAAGAAATAATGATTTCTGCGGGTGTTCCCACTGCTGAATATGTTGAAATAACTAGTCTTAAACAAGTTGATTCTGTTCTTAAAAAATTTGATAAAGCTGCAGTAAAAGCCGATGGTTTAGCTGCGGGAAAAGGGGTTTTGCTCTGCAATTCCAAAGAAGAAATTAAAAAAGCACTGCAAAAAATTTTAAGGGATAAAGCATTTGGTTCTGCAGGAAACAAAGTCGTTGTAGAGGAAATGCTTGCAGGAGAAGAAGCTTCTATTCTTGGTTTTTGTGACGGTAAAAATGTAAAAATAATGGTTTCAAGTCAAGATCACAAACGTGCGCTTGATGATGATGAAGGATTAAACACGGGCGGAATGGGTGCTTATAGTCCTGCTCCTGTGGTTAATGGTTTGGAGGAAAGAATTCAGAAAGAAATAATGCAGCCCATGGTTGATGAAATGCAAAAAAGAGGAACTCCTTACAAAGGAATTCTTTATGCGGGATTAATGATTAATAATTCTGAAATAAAAGTCATAGAGTTTAATGCAAGGTTCGGAGACCCTGAATGCCAGTGTGTTTTGCCAAGAATGAAAACTGATTTGGTTGATGTTATTGAAGCTTGTATTGATGGAACTCTTGATAAAATTGATTTGCAGTGGAAAAAAGAATCTGCCTGCTGTGTTGTATTGGCTTCGGGCGGTTATCCCGGGGATTACAAAAAAGAAGAAGTTATTGTTGGTTTGGAAAACGCAAAATCATTTGATAATGTGCTTGTTTTTCATGCAGGAACCAAGAGTCAGGACGGAAAAGTTGTTACTAATGGCGGAAGAGTTTTGGGAATTGTTGGTTTGGGTTCTGATATAAAAGGCGCGATTGATGCAGCGTACCTTGGTGTTTCTCAGATTAATTTTAACCGAATGCATTTCAGAACAGATATTGGGAAAAGAGCTTTAGATAGGTGAATGCTGTATGGTAAAAAATGTTGTTAAGAATAAAGTAATTTTAGAAGTTATTGATTCTTGTAATAAACATATTAAGAAGTATGGTTTCAGAAGCACAACTGTTAAAGATTTGAGAAAAAAGATTGAGGTTTAATTTTTAAAATTTTATTCTTTTTGATAGGATGGAGCACCATGACAGCATTTACAAATGAAAACAAGGATTTTCTTCGTGAACTTATGAAAAAAAAGCGTAAATATTTGTCTGATGCTGAAGTTTTTGAAAAAAGTAAAAAAATCACTCAAAACCTTTTTTCTCTAAAAGAAATAAATCAAGCGCAAAATATTGCGTTATATATTTCTTTTAATAATGAAGTTGAAACAAAACAGATTATTGAAAAGCTCTGGAAACAAGGCAAAAATGTTTTCGTTCCTGTGATGAAGGAAGAAAGTGAAGAGCACTTATATTTTGCAAAAATAGATTCTTTTGAAGGGCTCATTGAAAACAACAAAGGTATTCTTGAACCTAAAGAAAAAGTTTTCATTCCTCCTAATGAAATTGAGTTGTTCATTGTTCCGGGGGTTGCTTTTGATAAAAAAGGAAACCGTATAGGCTGGGGCAAGGGTTTTTATGATAAATTTTTTAATTTCAACAAAATTGTTGCGAAAAAAATCGGACTTGCTTTCGAATTTCAAATAGTTGAAAGCATTTCTCACAAGGCGCATGATGTGAAAATGGATTTTGTTGTTACTGAAAAGAAGGTTTTTCAAAATTAGTAACTTTTTTAAATGCCTGATTGCTTGATGAAACTTGCTAAACAATTAATTATTTTTTAAAAATTAGTTTTTTTATTTTTTAATTAGTTTTAATTTTATTTCAATGCCTAAAGTGTCTTTCGCTCGCTGTTTGCGTCCGGCGGTAACGCGTACCATCTTCGCCTTCGGCTCGATGCTACTTAATGCCTAAAATGCCTTTCGCCGGTAAAATAAAGAGAAATATTCTGTTTTTTTGATTCTGCAATAACTTCATCATCTTTAATCGAACCCCCTGGTTCAACAATGGCTTTGATTCCTGCTTGTGCAGCTAATTCAATAGAGTCTTTGAAAGGAAAAAATGCATCAGAAGCAAGTGAACAATCCTTTGCTTTTTTCCCGGCTTGTTTTATTGCCTGCTCAGCTGCTTTTACTCTGGAAGTTTGACCCACGCCAATTCCAATTGTGGCTTGGTTTTTCACAAGAACAATTGCATTGCTTTTCACGTGCCTTACCACTTTCCAACCAAACAATAAATCATCAGTAATTTGTTTTTCAGCCTTAATTCCAGACTTATTTTCCCATTTTTCACAGCCAATTCTATCCTCGTCCTGAATCAGCAAACCGCCTTTTACATGCTTAAAATCGAAGGTTTGAGGGTTTTTACGCATATTTTCAAGCTTTAGTATCCGTAAATTCTTCTTTGATTTCAATTCTTTCAATGCATCAGTGGTGAACCCAGGGGCAACAACAACTTCGTTAAAAAAAGCAGTAATCTGCTTTGCTGTTTTCAAATCACATTCTCTATTAAGTACAATAATTCCTCCAAAAGCGCTTTCAGCATCACAATCCAAAGCTCTTTTGAAAGTTTCAGAAAGTTCCTTTCCAACAGCAACACCGCAGGGGTTTGCATGCTTTACAATAACAGCACAAGTTTCATCAAACTCTTTTGCAAGTTCAATCGCTGCATTAGTATCATTATAATTATTGAATGAAAGTTCCTTTCCATTCAATTGTTCAGCATCAATTATTCCTGAATCTGATTTCAATGATGAAGCATAAACTGCGGCTTCTTGGTGTGGGTTTTCTCCATACCTAAGTGAAGAAATTTTTTCAAAACCAAGAGTAAGTTTTTGAGGGAATTTTTTTCCTCCAAGTTTTTTGTTCAAATATCCTGAAATTGTTGCATCATAAAATGCAGTGTGTTCAAATGCTTCTATTGCTAATTCTTTTTTCATTTTTTCAGAAAGAGAAAAATCATTTTTTTTCAAATCATCCAGAACTTTTGCGTATTGTGAAGAATCTACGACAACACCAACGCTTTCACTATTCTTTGCAGCTGCCCTTATAATTGTTGGACCGCCGATATCAATATTTTCAATAGCTTCTTCTATTGAAACATTTTTTTTTGAAATAGTTTCTTTGAAAGGATATAAATTTACAACAACCAAATCAATTGTTTCAATGCCGTGTTCTTTTAATTGTTTCAAATGTTCGGGGTTTCTTTTTGCAAGAATTCCTGCGTGTAATTTCGGGTGCAAAGTTTTAACCCTGCCATCAAGCATTTCAGGAAAACCAGTGACAGAATCAACAGTAATTGCTTTCACTCCTGCTTCTTCAAGAGCTTTGAATGTTCCGCCTGAAGAAATAATTTTTATTCCATTAGAAGCAAGTTCTTTTGCAAACTCAACCAATCCTGTTTTATCAGAAACCGAGATTAATGCGCTTTTAACTTTCATTTTGCTCACCAATAATTAATTTGCCTTCAATAACCATTTTAAGGGCTTCTATAAAGCATTCCTGCTCAAGTTTTTGTACTTTTTTCTTAAGTGAATCAACAGTATCCTTAGCATCAACAGTAATCTTTTTTTGCAGAATTATTCTGCCTTTATCAACTTCCTTTGAAACCTCGTGTAAAGTACAGCCTGTTTCCTTGTCTTTATTTTTCAAAACTTCTTCATGAACATTATTGTTCATTCCTCCTGCATACTTTGGCAAAAGTGAAGGGTGTATATTCCAGATTCTTCCTTTGAATTCTTTAACAAAATTCGGAGAAACAATTTTCATAAAACCGATTAAAAGAATCAAATTAGTTTTTTTTTCATTTAACTTTTTAATAATTTGTTTTTCTGCTTCTTCACGAGTTTCAAAATCATTATAATTCGCAGAAAAAGTTTCAATTGAATATTTTTTTGCTCTTTCAAGAATGAAAGCATCTTTTTTATCACTAACAACAAGAACAATTTCAGCTTCCAATTTTTTATTTTCAATAGCATCTAAAATGGCCTGCAAATCAGTTCCTTTAGTAGAACCCAGCACGCCTATTTTGAGCATGTGCATTTCCCCTGTTGCTTACATGCTTCAATGGTATTTTCCATTAATGAAGCAATTGTCATTGGTCCGACTCCTTTTGGAACTGGAGTTATCCATGAAGCAACTTTTTTAACATTTTCAAAATCAACATCTCCGCAAAGTTTTCCTTCTTTGTTTCTGTTCATTCCCACATCTATTATTATTGCTCCTTTTTTCACCATGTCCTCAGTAATAATATTGCATTTTCCAACTGCAACCACAAGAATATCTGCTTCTTTTGTAAACATTTTCAGATTTTTGGTTTTGCTGTTGCAAACACTAACCGTACACCCCTCATTAATCAGCATTAATGCTATTGGTTTTCCAACAATATTGCTTCTTCCGACAACAACTGCATTCTTTCCCTCCAAAGTAACTCCTGTGCTTTCAAGCAGAGTCATTATTCCTTTTGGTGTTGCGGGAGCAATTCCTTTTTTTCCTAAAAGATTTTTCCCATGATTGAAAGGATGAAACCCATCAACATCTTTTTCAACCGCAATTGTTTCAAACACTTGCTTGTGATTCAAATGTTCGGGTAAAGGCATCTGTACTAGTATTCCATTTACTGAATCATCTTTATTCAGTTTTCCTATTTCTTTTAAAAAATCAGAATAGGAAATTGTTTCAGGAAACCTTTTGATTTCTGAATCTATCCCTATTTCTTCACAGGCTTTATGTTTTTTGTTTACATAAATTGTAGAAGCAGGATCTTCTCCGACCTGTATTACTACAAGTTTTGGAATTGGATTGTTATTAGTTTTATATTCTTTCAGTTCTTTCTTTAATTTTTTGAGGATATCATCAGCAATTGCTTTTCCATCAATTATTTTTCCCTGCATTTAATCACTCGTAAAAGCGAAACTGTTTGCATAATTCCAGTGTTTGCTTTCGTATTTCCTGAATCTTTGTGTCATCTTTTGAATTCTTTAATGCTTCAGAAATGAACATTCCTATTTGTTCTGATTCTTTTTCTTTCATACCTCTTGTTGTTAAAACAGGGGTTCCCAGTCTTATTCCGCTTGGGTCCCATGGGGTTCCTGTATCAAAAGGAACAGTGTTTTTGTTGCAGTAAATTCCAACCTTGTCAAGCGTAGTTTCTGCTTCTTTGCCTCTTAAACCAACGCTTGTGACATCAGCCAAGAGCAAATGATTATCTGTTCCGCCTGAAACAATTCTTATTCCATTATCACTCAGTGTTTTTGCTAGTGCTCGGGAATTTTTCACTATTTGTGCAGCGTAATCTTTGAAGCTTGGTTCTAATGCTTCTCCGAATGCAACTGCTTTTGCGGCAGTAATATGATCATGCGGTCCGCCCTGCAATCCAGGGAAAACCGCTTTGTCAATTTTTTCTGCAAATTCCTCTTTACACATTATTATTGCTCCTCTTGGACCTCTCAAACTTTTGTGTGTTGTTGTTGTTACTGCATCAAAGTAAGGCACAGGGTTTTCATGGGCTCCGCCGGCACATAATCCTGCAATGTGTGCAATGTCCGCCATACAAAAAGCATTAACTTCATCGCAGATTTTTCTGAATCTTTTAAAATCGATTTTTCTTGGGTATGCAGTGTAACCAGACAATATTAGTTTTGGTTTTATTTCTGCTGCTTTTTCTGCTATTGCATCATAGTTCAGTTGTTCGGTTTCCTTGTCCACACCGTACTGTTCAAAGTTGTAAAGTTTTCCTGAAAAATTAACCTTATGGCCATGAGTAAGGTGACCGCCTTCAGTTAATTTAAGGCCCATTGCAGTATCTCCGAGTTCCATTACTGCATAATAAACTGCCATGTTTGCGGGCGAACCGCTTAATGGCTGTACATTCACATGTTCTGCATTAAAAAGTTGTTTTGCCCTGTCAATTGCAAGGTCTTCTATTTCATCAATAACATCGTTTCCGCCGTAATATCTCTTATGCGGATATCCTTCAGAGTATTTGTTTGTTGCAACGCTTCCCATTGCTTCTAATACACCTTGAGAAACAACATTTTCTGAAGCAATTAGTTCTATTCCATTCATTTGTCTTTCTTTTTCTTTTTCCAGTAATTCAAATACTTTACTATCGTTTTCTTTTAAGTAATCCAAATGCTGCTTGTACAAAAACCATCACCCCACTAAGCAATAGAATAGAATAGGGAAGCCATTATTATTAAGCGTTTCGCCGTAAATTAAAAGTATGGCTGAAATTTCAAGAGAAATACTTTCAAAAAAGGCTAAATCCATTAATGATAGTATTTTTGGCAGAACAAGGAAAAAAAAGGTCAAATTTGAGGATGTTTTAAAAATCCAAGTCAATATGAGTGCTAAATTTGCACTCGAAAAAGCACTTTCTATTGAAGGAATAGCTAATGAAGCTAAAAATTCTTTTATTGAGATTATTAAAGATCAGCCTGATTCTATAAATGTTTTTCTTGTTAAAGATGCGGATTTAAGTCAGGCTATTGGAATGTTAAAACCCTTGTTTGGAGATAAATCAAGGGAAGTTCTGGAAACGTTTAGAGAAGTTTTCAACCAACTGCAGGAAGAAATCAATCTTGATAAAGAAAGATTCATTGCGAGTTAAAAACAACAAAAATCCAACAACTACTTTTAATTTTTGTTATTTTTATTTTTTAATCATTAATTTTTTTTAAATATTTTTATTTTCAAAAATTTGGGTTCAAGATTTATATTCTTTTCGTTCTTTCAGTCATTCTGATTCAAATGAAATGTGCTGAATGTGGAAGCGAAGCATCAAAATCCAATGCATCTGGAATGCCTGTTTGTTCCAAGCATGCAAAATCCAAAATAAAAAGTCCTAAATGTCCTAATTGTAATTTAGGAATGGTTATTCGCAAAAGCAAGTTCGGTGCTTTTTGGGGCTGTATGGCTTTTCCAATGTGTGATGGCCTTAAAAAAATTTAATCAATTAACTATTTCTTCTTTTCCGTGTTTTCTTTGTTATGGAAAAAGTTTTGGTTTGTTGGAGCGGTGGAAAAGATTCTGCTCTTGCTTTGCAAGAAATTCAAAAGCAGGGTTTTGAAATTGTTGCTTTGCTAACTACTCTTACTGAAGATTATGATAGGATAAGTATGCATGGGGTAAGAAGAGAGCTTCTTGAACAACAAGCCGAAGCGCTTGGGATTCCATTGGAAAAAGTTTTTATTAAAAAAGATTCAAGCTGTGAAGATTATTCAAAGAAAATGGAAGATGCAATGAACAAATATACTTCCTTAGAAGTTACTCTTGTTTGCTTTGGTGATCTTTTTTTACAGGACATACGCGAGTACAGGGAAGCCCAGTTGAAACAAACAAGGGCTAAACCGATTTTTCCTTTGTGGAAAAAAGACACAAAAAAACTCGCTGAACAATTTATTGATTCTAATTTCAAAGCAATAATTACTTGTGTGGATTCAGAAAAATTAGGAAAAGAATTTGTTGGAAAAGAATTTAATCAAGAATTTCTAAATGATCTTCCTGAAGGAACAGATTGGTGCGGAGAAAATGGTGAGTTCCATTCATTTGTATATGCTGGTCCGATTTTCAAAAAACCATTAGAATTCAAAAAAGGGGAAATTGTTCTCAGGGATAATAGATTTTATTTTTGTGATTTGGTCTGAAACTATTTCAAAATAGTTTCTTCTCTTCCTGGTCCAATAGATACCAGTTTTATTGGTGCCCCGATTTCTTTTTCAATAAAATCCAAATATTTTTTTGCATTCTCGTCTAAATCAGAGTAATTTTTTTCCTTGCCTGTAATTGTGAAACCTTCAAATTCCTTATAGTTTGCAATTGCATTT
Organism: archaeon; assembly: GCA_024653905.1. Taxonomy (GTDB): domain Archaea; phylum Iainarchaeota; class Iainarchaeia; order Iainarchaeales; family Iainarchaeaceae; genus UBA493. The sequence continues at coordinate 15,994 of JANLGZ010000012.1, read as the reverse complement.
TCCAAACCCTTATTTGAGTAAGGGAATAAATCGATTTTTTTCGTTCCAACATTATAACTCGTGCAAACTTTTACTTTCTCCAAACCAGAAAGAACATCAAGTTTTGTAATCGCAAGTTCAGTAAAACCATTTAATCGCATAGAAGTTTTCATCATAGGAATATCTAGCCAACCAACTCTTCTTTTTCTTCCAGTGGTTGTTCCGAATTCTTTTCCTTTTTCAACCAAATAGTCTCCAATCTTATCTTTCAATTCAGTTGGGAAAGGACCAAAACCAACCCTTGTTGTGTAAGCTTTTACAATTCCAATTATTCTTCCGATTTTGTTTACTGGGATTCCGACTCCTGTTGAAACTCCGCCGGAAATCGGGTGGGAGCTAGTAACAAATGGGTAGGTTCCAAAATCATTATCCAAAAAGGTTCCTTGGGCCCCTTCAAACAAAACGCTTTTTCCTTCATCCAAAGCAGTGCAAACTTCTAAGGAAACATCGCATAATTTATTTTTAAATAAGGTTCCGAGTTTTGAGTATTCTTCTAAAACCGAATTTTCATCAAATGGTAATTTTAAATTGTAAACCTTTTCCAGAATTGCTTTTTTAACTGGATAAACATCTCGAATTTTTTCAGCCAACCTATTCTTATCCACTAAATCTTCAAACCTAATTCCTACTCTTTGTGCTTTATCAGCATAGCAAGGACCTATTCCTCTTTTTGTTGTGCCGATTTTGGTTTTGCCTCGCGAATCTTCTCTTCCCTCATCTTCTAAATTATGCCAAGGCATTATAATGTGTGTTCTTGGATCAATTCCAAGGTCTACTTTTTCTTTAAATTCCTCAACCTCTTTTTTCAAAACTCTTGGATCAAGAACAACTCCTGCTCCAATTAGAATTCTTTTTCCCTGTGCAACTCCGGATGGAAGCAAATGAAATTTCAATACTTGGCTTCCAATAACAACTGTATGTCCTGCATTATTGCCTCCTTGGTATCTAACAACCAAATCAGCATTCTTTCCGTAAAAATCAGTAACCTTTCCTTTACCTTCATCCCCAAATTGGGACCCTATTACAACAGTTCCGGTCATTTTATCCATAAAAGTAAAAGTTGGCAGGCTTTAAAAACAAATCCTTTCACATATTAGTATGACTGATGTTTTTGTTGTATTTGGCTCGAAAAGTGATGAAGCTGTTTATCAATCACTGCTTGGAAAATTAGATAAAGCAGGCATTTCTTACGAATTCAAAGTTCTTAGCGCACACAAAACTCCTAAGGAATTAAGATCTGAATTAAGTGATACTAATGCAGGTATTTTTATTGCAGGTGCAGGTTTAAGTGCGGCTCTTCCAGGAATTGTTGCTGCTGAAAAAATAAAACCAGTAATAGGGATTCCGTGCGATGGCGCTTTTAGTGGTTTGGATGCTTTTTTGAGTGTTTCGCAAATGCCTTCTAATGTTCCTGTTCTTGCTGTTGGCGTGGGCAAAACAAGCAAAGTTGTAAGGTTGTGCAGTAATTATGTTAATGGTTTGAATGAAATTGTTTTAATTAAGAAAACAGCAGATATTGAAAAAAAGTATTTTGATAAATGCAAGGCTTTTATGGAAGAAAATAAAATCCCGTTCAGAGTTGAAAACAATTCAACAAAACTAAATCACTCAAAAGTGTATATTGAGTTTACTAAGCTTGGTAAAACTCCTGCAAAAAACAGGAATGCAATTATAAGGGTTCTTGTGAAAGACAATTCAACCAAAAAAGATTCATTGAAATTCTTTGAATCGCTTCAGAGTTCCTTTTCTGTAGGGCTTAATTCTTACAAAAATGCGGCTATTGTTGCTCTTGAGCTGATAAATCTCAAGGGCCAGCATGATGGTTTGCTTGTTTCACTGAGAAAAAAAGCATCTCAGGAAGTACTTGATGCAAATAAGTAAACTTTACTTTTATAAATTAAATCATATTAATTTTATTGAGGTGGTAAAATGGGTTCTGTAAAAAATTTGACTGTTGAAAAAGAAGCAATTGATGATTCAATGGGTATAGGGGTTTTCGAGTTTACTGATGATTACAGTGTTTTCGATTATGGGAAAATGCCTGACACAATTCCTAACAAAGGTGAAGCTTTATGCAAACAAGCATCTTATAATTTTAAAGAACTTGAAAAAAAATTCGAAATCAAAACCCACTTCAGAAAACTAATGGGTAAAAACAGGATGCAGGTTAATCTTGTTAGGGTTTTAATGCCTCAGGATAATCAGATTTCTGAGGAAACAAGAAACTATTTGGTGCCTCTTGAAATTATTTTCAGAAATTCTCTTCCAAAAGGAAGCAGTGTTTTCAAAAGATTAGAAAATGGTTCATTAACTCCTGATGATTTGGATTTGGAAGAAACTCCTTTGCCTGGGCATAAGTTTGAAAAACCCTTTATTGATGTTTCAACTAAATTAGAACCAATTGATAGATATCTATCCTGGGATGAGGCAATGGATATGTCAAAGATTTCCGAAGACCAATTATATGAATTAAAAGAAGCAGCTATGAACATTAATGATTTTATCACTGAAAAAGCAAACAGCATTGGATTGGAGCATGCTGATGGAAAAGTAGAGTTTGGTGTAGGTCCAAAAAATGAATTGATTTTAGTTGATGTTTGCGGAACTCTTGATGAGAACAGGTTTTTGTGGAATGGAATTCACATGAGTAAACAGGTTGCAAGGGATTATTACAAAACAACTCCTTGGGCTAAAGAGCTTGAAGATGCAAAAAACAGCAGTGTTGAGAAAGTAAACTGGCCTGCTCCTGCACCGCTTCCCATGGAATTGAAAGAAATCATTTCTAATATGTACAAAAGCGTTTGTGAAGCATGGATTGGAGAAAAAATCTGGAAAGCACCGCATATTGAAGAAGTAATGAATCAATACAAAGCTTTTTTAGAGAAAAACGCCTGATTATGTAATGGCAATGAGAAGAAATCCTATTGCAGAGGGGCGTAAGAGTGCAGATTTTTTCTCAAGCCGCACTGATACAAGAAAGCACTGGTTAGCCAATTCTGCCCCTGAACAAAGAGCATTGTTAAGGCAAATAGAGTATATTGCGAGGCATGGCAGTAAAGATGAAATCACGCCTGCTTTGAATGGTTTGAAGTTATTATGGCATTCGTATGAGTTGCCTGCTTCGGTCAGAAGTAGACTGGGCGAGAGGCTTGTTAGGGTATATTTGGAATTCAAAAAATAAATACTGTTTTATATACTTTAATTCATAAATTACTTAGGCGTTTTAATGGATAGATTTGATTTATTTTCACCATTAGATTATAGGTATATTAGCGGTCCTTTGAAAAAAAGGGCTGAGCTCTATTTTTCCGAAAATGCGCGTGTTTATTATCAGGCAAAAGTAGAAGCTGCTTTAGTAACTGGCCTTTCAAAGCAAGGGATTTGTTCTAAAAAAATCGCAAAGGAAGTTGAAAGAGTTGCAGAAAAAATTAAAGCTGAAGATGTTTACAAAGAAGAAGCAAGAATAAAGCACGATGTTAGAGCTCTTGCAAATATAATGCGTTCTAAGGTTTCTAAAGAAGCAAAACCATTTATTCATTTTTCCTCAACTTCTTATGATATTGTTGATACTGCTTCAGCTATAAGGTACAAGGAAGCTGTGAAGGAACTTGTTCTGCCTGAACTAAAAAGACTTTTGAATTTATGGATTAAACTTGCTTTGCGTGAGAAAAAAACAATTCAAATTGGAAGAACTCATGGTCAGCATGCAGAACCAATTACTTTTGGTTTTACAATGGCTGGTTTTGTTAATAGGTTAGGGAAATCAATTGCGAATATGGAATACTGTTCTGAAAATCTTGAAGGGAAATTTTCAGGTGCGGTTGGCGCATTTAATGCTTCTTCTTTATTGGTAAAAAATCCTGCAAAATTAGAAAAGGACATTATGCTTGAACTCAATTTGAAACCTGCATTGCATTCAACCCAAATAGTTCCTCCTGAATCGCTTTTGGATTTATTGCATTCTACAATCGAGGTTTTCAATGTTCTTGCGAATTTTTCTGATGATATGAGGCATTTGCAAAGATCAGAAATAAGTGAAATTGCAGAGGGTTTTGGACAAAAGCAGGTTGGAAGCTCTACAATGCCTCATAAAAGAAACCCTATTAATTTTGAAAATGTAAAAAGCCTCTGGAAACAATTCATGCCAAGAATCATTACATTTTATTCTGATTCAATTTCAGAACACCAAAGAGACTTAACAAACAGTGCTTCTGCTAGGTTTATTCCGGAATTATTTTTAGCTCTCCTAACTTCAAGTGAAAGATTGCATAAAGTATGTTCAAATTTGGTTGTTGACAGAAAATCAATGCAGAGAAATTTTGATTCTGCAAAAGAAAAAGTAATAGCAGAACCGCTTTATATTTTGCTTGCAAAGAATGGTCATGAGGATGCACATGAAATTGTAAGGCAAATTACTCTCAAATCACAGAACTCTGGCGAAACAGTTATGGAACTCGCGAGAAGTAATAAAACTCTTGAACCTTATTTGAAACAATTATCAAAAAAAGAATTATCTATTCTTGAAAATCCGGAAGAATACATTGGTTTGTCAATAAAGAAAACCGAGGAAGTTTGTGCTTATTGGAAAAAGAGGTTCAAGTGAATGTCATCTTACAAGGATGCTGGTGTTGATATTGACGCCGGTAATGAATCAGTTCAAAGAATAAAAAGTGTTGTAAAAGAAACTCATAACGCTCAAGTTCTCACAGGTCTTGGTTCTTTTGGGGGGGCTTTCTCTTTAGCAAAAGTAGCAAAAATGAAAAACCCAATTCTTGTTTCTACTATTGATGGCGTTGGAACTAAACTAAAAGTTGCTTCTCAAATGGAAAACTGGAAAACAATAGGGCAGGATATTGTGAATCATTGTTCTAATGATATTCTTGCTTTAGGGGCAAAACCTCTTTTCTTTTTGGATTATTTAGCAGCAGATAAAATTTTACCAAAAAATGTTCAGGATATTGTAACTGGGATGGCAAAAGCATGCAAGGAAGTCGACTGTGCTTTAATTGGCGGAGAAACAGCGGAAATGCCAGGGGTTTATGAAAAAAAAGAACATGATGTTGTTGGATGTATGATAGGGGTTGTTGAAAAATCAAATCTTATTGATGGTTCGAAAATAAAATCAGGAGATATAATGATTGGGCTTGCTTCTGATGGTCTGCACACTAATGGTTATTCTTTAGCTAGATATGTTTTGTTTGAAGAATCACATTTGAGTCCAAAGGATTTTTTCAAGGAATTCAATGGAACTTTGGGGGATGAATTATTGAAAGTTCACAGGAGTTACTCGAAAGTAATTATTTCTTTAATGGAAAAAATAAAGGTAAATGGCATTGCTCATATTACTGGAGGGGGCTTAGTTGAGAATGTTCCTAGAATTCTTCCAAAAGGGCTGAAACCAGAGTATGATTATTCTTCAATTGAAGTTCCTTATATTTTCAAATTAATCCAAAATTCAGGAAATATTGATGAAAAAGAAATGTACAGGGCTTTCAACATGGGTGTTGGTCTTGTTATTGTTGTTTCCAAAAAAGATGCAGAAAAGACAATTGAATTCTTGGTTAAAAATGGCGAAAAAGCATGGTTATTGGGTAAAATTTCCGGAAATGCTGAAGAAAGCCTTAATCTTTCTAAAATAGCCTGAAATTACTTTTATATAGGGGAATAGACTACTTTTATCTTGATGGTAAAGGAAAGTATTTTTGATAGTTTAAAAAAACAACTAAAAAAGCCTGGTCAGCAGAATGTGGTTGCACAGGAATCAATTAGTTTTTTGGAAAATTCCAAACAACAAAAACCTGCTTCGATAGTTTCTAACAAAAGCCGTGCGTCTTTATTTGAAAGAGAAAATTACGATGACCAAAAAAGAAAACTAGCGCCAGAAAAACCTAAAAGTAAAGGTTTGTTTGATTTTTTAAAACCTAAACCAAAACCTGTGCCTCAGAATGATTCTTCCCAAACCATCGGATCTGCTTTTGAAAACAAACCGTTTTCTTTGCGTGAAGATATAGGTTCACAGCCACATGAATTAAAATATAATCCAATCGATAAAACTACTGAAATAATTTCAAAAATAGGGGGTGGTTATGATGAGGATCGTTTTGGAAAAGAATCATTAGAAACAAACTCTAAACCAAAATCATTTTTTTCAAAACCTATCGAAACAAAACCTGTTGAACCGAAGCAGGTTAAACCAGTACAGGCTGAATCAAAATCTTTTGAACCTATTCAACCAAAATTAATTGAACCTATTCAACCTGTTCAACAAAAACCTTTTATTCCGCAATCAGAACAAAAAACAATTTCTGCAAAAGATACAATTGGGGAGAGTTTCTCTTCAAAAGTTGAACCGGCTGTAAAAAAAGTTGTGCAGAAAAATGCAGCGGCTCCTGAAAATTGGACCGAAGAAAATGCTTCAACCCTTGCAAGGGAAATTCTTGATTCTAGAATGCAGCAAAAAGTTGAATACAAACAAAAAGAAAGTAATTTGCTTAATCTTATTGTGATTTTACTGATTGTAGTAGGGCTTGTTGTTCTTGCTAGTATTTGGTATTTTTATTTAGGTGGTTCATGATGATTCTTTTGTTAGATTTTATTCCGCTGATTGAATTTGCAATTGGTATTTTAGTGATTTTTATAATTTTATATTATATTTATAAGTTGATTTCTAAAAGAGCAGAAGCGGAAAAAAAATGATTTTGCTATACATTGCAAGTGCATCAAAGAAAGAGGCTGAAAAAATTTCAAATACTCTTTTGGATGAAAAACTTATTAGTTGTGCAAACATAATTGAAAGCAAATCCATTTACAATTGGAAAGGCAAAAGAGAGAATTCTAAAGAGTTTATTATTTTTGCAAAGACTTCTGAAAAAAAAGCAAGGGCTGTAGAAAATCAAGTAAAAAAAATTTCTTCTTATGAAATACCCTGTATTATTCAGGTTTCTGCAAGAGTAAATAAAGAATATTTATCTTGGATTAATGGTGAAAGGTAAGGAGCTTTTTCTTATAAAATGCCTTTAACAACGTTAATTAGGCATTATCCATTGTATAGTCAATCAACGTCTTTTTTGTTGACGTTTAACGTAACCTTTAAATACTTCTCATTAATTCATTGTTAGATGAAAGAGATTAGATTACATGCAAGAGCTGGTCAGGGAATGGTTACTGGAGCCGAGCTCATTGCTTTAGCTGCAAATTATGAAGGCAAGTCAAGTCAGGCATTTCCGTTTTTTGGTTCTGAAAAAAGAGGTCCTCCTGTTGAAGCTTATGCAAGAATAGACAATAAACCAATTACTATTTATGAGGAAATAGGCGAACCTGACATTGTTATTGTTGGAGATGCTTCAATAATGAGTTCAGTTGATGTCTGTTCGGGTTTGAAAAAAGATGGAATTGTTATAATCAATTCTACTAAAAAACCAGGGGAATTTGGTTTGAAAACAAAAAGAGTTTTCACAGTTGATGCAACTAAAGTAGCATTAAAACATTTCAAAAAATTAATTTTAAACACGGTAATGCTTGGTGCTTTTTGTAAAGTAACCGGTGTTGTAAAACTTGAATCGGTTAAAAGAGCTATTAGGGAAAAGCTTGGTGGAAAGTTTCCCGAAAAAATGGTAGAAGCAAATATTAATGCTATTCAGGAAATTTATGATAATATGGAAGTTGAGAAGGTGAATGCATGATTATCCCTTATGCAAAACCAGGAACTGCAACAGAAAACCATACGGGTGAATGGAAAGCATACATGCCTATAGTGAATGGGGATAAATGTATTAAATGCGGAATCTGTCAGAACTTTTGTCCTGAAGGAATCATGGGCGTTGTTAAAAAAATCCCTGAAATAGATTATGATTATTGTAAAGGATGCAGTGTTTGTGCTAATGAATGTCCTGTGAAATGTATTGTAATGGAGCGTGTTGAAGATGCTTAAAACAAAATCAGGTGCAAGAGTTATGGGGGAAATGGCAGCCCAATGTAAAATTGGTGTTTGTGCATGTTATCCAATAACTCCAACAACTGCTCTTACAAATGAACTGAATAAATATTACGCTGATGGAAAAATTCCTGAATACATTACTGTTGAATCAGAGTTTGCTGCATTAAGTGCTTTGCAAGGTGCAAGCGCTGCAGGTTCAAGAACCTTTTCCACAACTGGTGGGCAGGGTTTACTTTTAATGCATGAGGTTTTATTTGCAACTGCAGGGATGAGGCTACCAGTTGTAATGCTTGTTGGAAACAGAGCTGTTTCATCTCCTTTAAATATTTGGAATGATGAACAGGACACAATTTCCCAGAGAGATTCTGGTTGGATTCAGATTTATTGTAAAAATAATCAGGAAGCTGTTGATGCTCTTCCTCAGGCTTTTTATGTTGCTGAAAAAACACTTATTCCAGTAATGGTTTGTGTGGATGGGCATTATTTAACTCATTCTGTTCAGCAGGTTGATGTTGTTGATGAAAAAAAAGTTCATGCTTATTTGCCTGATTACAAATATCCTATGAAATTAGATCCTGAAAACCCAGTATCTTTAGGAGTTTATGCTAATCCGACTCATTATCAGGATTTCAGAATGGATCTTGTAAAAGATGTATTGGATTCAAAAAAAGTTTTGGTAGAAGCCGGAGAAAAATGGGGTAAGGTTTCAGGAAGGTCTTATGGTTTGATTAATGAATATAAAACCAAGGATGCGGATAGAATAATTGTAGGATTAGGTTCGGTAATGGATAATGTTTTTACTGTTGTTGATGAATTAAGAGAAAAAGGAGAAAAAGTAGGGGCTTTGCACATAAGAGTTTATAGGCCGTTTCCAATGGAAGAATTAGCCAAATTTTTGAAAGGAAAAAAAGTTGGTGTAATTGATAGAGCAATTAGTATTGGCGGAGAAGCCCCTTTATACTTAGAAGTTCTCGGTGCATTAAACGGTTTAGGTGCGGAAATTTCAAGTTTTTATGGTGGTCTTGGCGGAAGAGGCGTAAGAAGAGACCACATTAAAGAGCTTTTTGAGAAAATGAAAAAAGGCCCTGTAAAAGAATGGATTACTAAAGAGCCTCCAAAAGCAGCAATGAAAGGATGATTTTTATGAGCGAACAATCAAAAATGCATTTATTTTCCCCTGGTCATTCAGGATGCCCAGGATGCGGACCAAGCAATGCTTTAATTCATATAGTTGATACGCTTGGGAAAGATATTATTATTGTTAATGCAACCGGTTGTATGGAAATAACCTCCACACAATATCCCCAAACCGCATGGAGAGTGCCTTATATTCACTCTTTGTTTGAAAATGCAGCATCAGTAGCTTCAGGAGTAGCTGCATCTCTAAAAGCGCAAGGAAATGACCATACAAAAGTTGTTGTAATAGGCGGGGATGGTTCAACTTATGATATTGGTTTTGGTGCTTTGAGCGGAATGCTTGAAAGGCGTGATAATGTTCTTTATGTTTGTTATGATAATCAGCTTTATGCTAACACAGGGGTTCAAAAATCAGGTGCAACTCCTTATGGAGCTGCAACAACAACAACCGAGGTTGGTTCAGTGCATAAGGGAAAAGAAACTGAAAGAAAACCAATTGTAGAAATAGCAGCGGCTCACGGAATTGCGTATGCCGCTTCAACTTCAATTGCTTATTATGCTGATATGAAAATGAAATTATTGAAAGCAAAAGCGATTAAAGGGCCAGCATTTGTGACTATTGATGCGCCCTGTTGTTTAGGTGCGGGTTTTGATGGCGGAATTACTTTTAAAGTTGCAAAGCTTGCTGTTCAATCAAGACTTTGGTATTTATTCGAAATTGAGAACGGAAAATATAAATTAAATTTTAATCCTTCAAATCCAAAACCAGTGAAAGAGTATTTGGAATTACAAAAAAGATTCAAACATTTGGATGCTGTTCAGATGGAGCATATTCAAAAGCAGGCGGACATAACCTATAATGATTTGCTGGAAAAATCAGGATTGGCCTCTAAAAAAGAAGAAACTAAATAATTAATATTTATGAAAGAAAAACACGGTGTTACTGCAATAATTTATGATGAACGCGATGGTAAAAGATATTTTCTTATTCTTCACAGAATATTAAACTGGACTGGCTGGGAATTTTTAAAAGGCGGTATTGATAAGGATGAACTTCCTGAACAAGCCTTGTTAAGAGAAATTGATGAGGAAAGCGGTTTAAGTCAAGTGAAAATTATTTCTAATTTACCTCAAAAATTTAACTGGGTTGCAAAAGACACAAAATATGTGTACACTCCTTTTGTTTTGCGAGGAAACATGAATGAGCCTATTGATTTAGAACAGGAAATTATTGAACATGATGCTTTCAAGTGGGTTGAACAAAATGAAGTTGAATCATTTTTAACACATGAGGATAATAAACGAATTTTCAAAGAAGCTATAGAAATTTTAGGCCGTATAAGTGAAAAAAATGGAAAGGATTGAAGTAATAGTTTCCGGAAGAGTTCAAGGAGTGAGCTTTCGTGCTTTTGCTTTACAAACAGCTTCTTCTCTTGGATTAAAAGGTTTTGTGAAAAATCTTCCTAATATGGCGGTAGAAGTGGTTGCTGAAGGAAAAAAAGAAAAAATAAAAAAATTCCTAATTGAGTTACAAAAAGGCCCTCCGCTTTGCAGAGTTGAAAACATTGCAATTAATCGATTAAAAGCTATTGGCGAATTTTCTGGTTTTGAAATAAGGTATTAGTTTTGAAAATTTAGTTTTCAACAAAAAGTTTTGTTTCTTTTTTATGAACCTGGCCATTAATCACAGATTCTGCAACTAAAGTGTATGTTCCGGGAAGAACTTCGCCAATTGGATTAATCAGAAAAGTTATTTCTCTCGAGGTGTCTGAAGAAATTAATGGTATTGATCCATTAAACTTTTCATTCAGTGCAATAATATCAAAATCACTTATTTCTTTTGCCTTTAAAGTTAAAGAAACATCTTCTGCATCAGTTTTTGTCTGGTTTGAAATTGTAATAAAAACTTTTACCTGCTCACCGCTTTTAATAGGGTTTTTTTCAAACCTAAATTCCATAGGGCTTGACTCGTAATTAGAAGCAGCATAAATTACTAAATATGCCAGAATAATCAGCACTATAATTGCTCCGATTATTGGAAGGAATTTTTTTTTGTCAAACCTGAAACCAAAATCCAGATTTAAACCAGAATCATAAACACCCATAAAATCACTTTAATTAATATGAAGTTGAATTATATAATCCTTACTTTAGGGCAAAACAAACAATTGGTCGTCATTTTTGCCGTCTAAAAAACCCAGTCTTACTCCTGCATCAATCCAGGCATGAGCATAAGAATAAGCAGCCAGAGCAGTGAAAAGCTTTCCTTCCTTTTCAAAATGCTGAGCATCATTAAAATAATCCCTTGCCATTTCAAGAAGTTCATTCCCTTTTTCATTATCAATAATTCCGACTTTTTTAAGTGCTTTTTTTGTTAATTCTCTATACTTCGAAACTTTTTCTTCAATATTTTCTTTTTCATTGTTCATTTCAAATCACTCAATGTTTTTAATCCTTCAATTTCTTTTTCATTAAGCTTGCCGCACACAATAACCGATTGGGGGTATTGTGAAAAATTAAATTTTTTCAACTCCTGAATAGAGCCTGCCTTTATCTGCTGTTTTTTCCCGCTAACTCCAGCTAATCCTACAAAAATACTTTCGCTTAAAATATTTTCCTCGCGCTTAACCTCAATCCCCTCAAGCAAGGATAGTGCATGTCCAATATTCATCATTATATTTTGGTCTTTTTTAATATCTAATAAGCAAAGAGTATGCAGTCCATTTTCTTTGTTCTCAAGAATTGTATCATAAAAACTTTCAGGTTCGTAATCAGGTTCGTAAAAAACAATACTTGTTGTTCTGCCAAACTTGTATCTTTCCAGACCCGCGAATCCGACAAATTCAAAAATGCTCAAGCCCGGAATAAGTTTTGTTTTAACCCCAATTTTTTGTGCATCAAGAATAATTTGTAAATGAGTAGTAGCATTCATTGGGTTTCCATAAATGCACAAAGCAATATTTTTGCTTTTAGCTTCTTCCATAATTGGCTGAAATTCTTCTTCAACTTCTTTTCTTGAAAGTTCAGTAAGTGCTTTTCCAATAAGGGCTTCGAGTTCTTCTTTAGTGCCTTCTGAATACTGGGAAGTATAAACTTCTAAATATGTTTTTTCACATTCTTTCAGCACTTCCAGTGCCTCTGAAGTCAGGTGTTTTGGTTTCAAACCAATTCCGATTAAATACAGCATAATAATTCACATTTAGGAAAACTTTAAATTACCATTTTTTAGCCACTTGCCATGTTCAGATTGGTGCAGGATAATATCAGCTATTGTTTTTAGCATCATAAAAAATATTGTGAAAACAATTCCGCCGGAAAACAGGAATAGCATGCCAAACAGTATAGTGAGATGTATTGGTATTATTCTCACATATGGTTTGAACATTAATTTGCCTATATTTTGGTTTTCTGTGTTTTCTTTAAAGTTAGATATAAATGAAATCAGATGGTTAATGAAAAAAATCACTGCCATTATAAGCGGGGCTATAACCAAATCCTGAAGTGTCTGCGCTATAGGTACAGCCTGTGTACTGGTAATTTGAGATACTATGTATATTCCTGCGAATGTAGAGAGAAATATTCCATAAACTAAATGAAAAAATCCATAGTGGAAAGCAAAAAAGAATGCAATAAAAATTTTTATTCCGGAAGAGGGCTTAACTTCTTTATTATTGATTTTGAAGTGTTCAGTTGAAAAATTTTTAAGCATCAATATTCTGATAAAATTAAAAAAACCGATTATAATGCTTTGCAACCAGTATCCAATAACAATCACTAAAGGATTCCAGTTAAAAACCGCGGCTAAAATTATTGTCAAAAAATTAGCTAAAATTAAACTTAATAATGATTTATCATTGAATACTTTTTCATAACTAAGCATATATTAAGAATGAATAGTTACTATAAAATCCTTTCTTTTTACAGGCAGGTTCCTGCACCTAAAGTAATCAAATCTCTTCCGCCGGTTGCAAAACCCAAGATTATTACTGCTATTTTGATGAATGCTTTAGCTCTTTCATCTTTAATATCCTGGTCCGCATAATGGATTATTAATAGGGCAAGGGCAATTTTTACTAAAATGAATAAGGCAGGATGAACTCCTAAAATCGATTCACTCAATGGGTGTTGTTCTCCGCAACTAAAAATATCTGTTGCCACAAATGTTGCTGTGCCATCAAGAATCTGCCCGCCAATTACAAGAATATTTAATTTATCATTAAAGAATTTTTTTTCCTTAAGTTCAACAACAAATTTTGTGAGAAGTGTAATAATGGTTGCAATTATTATTACAAAGAAAAACCCATCCCATGATTTGAAAACACTGAACAAATAAAGAAGCACAGGGACTGCAAATAGCAATCCTATTCCTCCAAAGTACTTGTAAAATAATTCTTCTTTTTCATTGGAAATTTTTTTTGCAATGAGTAAAGCAATTATTGTTATTGCTGCGGTAAAAAACCATATGCCAGGAGAAAAGGTGTAAAAACCAAAATCAAAAATATTACATGTTTTGTGCAAAATGCCAATATCATTAAGCACTCTGAATGCAGAACCAAAAATAATATATGGAAGCAATGCAAGCATGAATTTGAAATTAACAGGAATATTCTTGTTTTTCAGAAAAGGAAGTATTCCAAACCAGATTACTAAAAGCAATATTAAAGCATAAACTGAGGTATTTACAAAATTGTATCCCTGAACTGCAGGATTAATTATCGGACTGCAGAAATATTCATTGATAAACTCCAGTACCATGGTTTTATAATCATTGAATCAGCTTATTAATTTTATGTTGAATTCAAAAAACAACTCTAAAAAGAGGCTAAAGCCCAGAAACCTCAAAGAGGCTCTGAAAGGCAAACTTACTAAAAAAGAATTTACTTTTTTGAAGAGTTCATTTGATACGCTTGGAAATATTGCAATAATGGAAATCCCAAAAGAACTTGAAAAAAAAGAAAAAATTATTGGCGAGGCGCTTCTTTCTGTTAACAATTCCATTGAAACGGTCTGCAAAAAAACAGGTGCTCATAAGGGAAAATTCAGGGCAGAACCTGTGAAAATAATTGCCGGCAAAAGAAACAAAACTGCGCTTTACAAAGAGTATGGTTGTGTGTTTGAAATTTCTGTTGGAAAAGTTTTCTTTTCTCCGAGGTTAAGCACTGAAAGGAAAAGAATTTCCGAACGCATAAAAAAAGGTGAACATGTTGCAGCCTTGTTTGCTGGAGTTGGTCCTTTTCCGATTGTGTTTGCAAAGAACTCAAAAATGGAAAAAGCAATTGCTATTGAATTAAATCCGCATGCGGTGGAAAACATGAGAGTAAATATTGTGAAAAATAAAGTTGATGCTATTGTTGAACCTGTTCTTGGAGATGTGAAAAAACTTTCGGAAAAATATAAAGGGGAGTTCGATAGAGCAGTAATGCCTCTTCCGAAAGGAGGGGAGGATTTTTTAGAGGATTCAATAAAATATATCAAACTTTCTGGGGGGGTAGTGCATTATTATAATTTTGTTTCAAGGGAAAATCCTTATGAGGTTCCGTTGGAGCAGATTAAAAAAGCTTGTTCAAATTTGGGAAGAAAATTCAGTGTTGTTGAAAAGCGAAAAGTAAGGGATTTTGCACCTGATATTATTCAGGTTGTAATTGATTTTAAGGTTTGGAAGAAATGAAAATTTTGAAATGTTTATTTTGTAATTGTAGAGATAGGAAACTTCGGCAATAGCATTAATAAGTCTTTTTCTCCATTTTTACTTAGATTTGCATGAATTTAGTATTACTTGGCCCTCCGGGAACTGGAAAAGGAACTATTTCTAAGTTTATTGAAACCAGATTTAAATGCACGCATATTTCAACCGGTGATTTGCTAAGAAATGAGGTTGCCAGAAAAACTGAAATTGGTTTGAAAGTAGAACCTATGATGAAAGACGGCAAGCTTGTTAGTGATTTTATAGTTCTTGATGTTCTGAAAAAAAGACTGAATGAACTTAATGGGCACTTTATTCTTGATGGTTTTCCAAGAAACCTTGCACAGGGGAAAATACTTGACTCTCTTTTAAAAGAATTGAATATTTCTCTAGATGCAGTAATTGAAATTGATTCTCCAAGCGAAGTAATTGTAAAGAGGCTTTCATCAAGAAGGCAATGTGTGGATTGTAAGAGAATTTATGGGTTGGATGTTCCTTCTGAGAAGATGGGTGTTTGTGATGATTGCGGAGGAAAAACTATTCTGCGTGAAGATGATAATTCTGAAATTGTTGCAAAAAGAATTAATCTTTATAATAAAATAACAAAGCCATTATCTGATTTTTATGCTGAAAAAGGCTTGTTGGTAAAAGTTGATGGAAACAGGACTTTGCAGGAAATTTTTCCAGAGGTTGAAAAAACACTGAAAAAATTTGGGGGTGATTAAAAATGCCAAAAGTTGTTATTGTTGGTTCTCTTGCTTTGGATGATGTAAAAACTCCTTTTGGGGAAGTTAAATCTGCTTTAGGCGGTTCTGCTACTTTTGCTTCGCTTGCATGTTCTTTATTTTCTGAAACAGGAATTGTCGGTGTTGTTGGTGAAGATTTTCCAAAAGAGCATTTGGAATTGTTTAAATCAAAAGGAATTGATGTTTCCGGAATTGAAATCCGCAAAGGGAAAAAAACTTTTCACTGGGAAGGAGAATATTCTCATGACCTTAATACAGCCATCACAAAAAAAACAGACCTTAATGTTCTTGAAACTTTTAACCCGAAACTTTCTGAAGAATTTAAGGAAGCTGATTTTCTTTTTCTTGGAAATATTGATCCTGAATTGCAGTTAAATGTTCTTTCTCAGATGAAAAAAAGACCTGGTCTTGTTATTGCCGATACAATGAATCTTTGGATTGATATTAAGCGTG
>JANLGZ010000094.1 GCA_024653905.1 archaeon | reverse complement strand
TTATCTTTTGATTTGTCTGCTTTATCGAATGTAGTACAAGTTGTTTCATAAAAATTGTGAATTTTTTGTCATCTCTTTTTTTCGAGAGCTTGGTAAGTTCCATGTACTGTTCCACAAAACCCGCAGGGAAATTGATTAGAGAAAAGCCTTTCAGCAATAGAGTGTGGATGAATATTGCTCTCGATGTTCGTGAGTTGCCATCTATGAACGGATGGATGTGTTGAAACTCGCTGTGAAGATGAGTCGCAAGTTCAACTGATTCATACGCCTTTATTTTCTTGTGAATTTTGCTTGTATAATTTTTGAATAAATCTTCCAGTTGGTTTGGTATCTGTCTCCAATCAGCAGTCTTGAATTCCGGGTTGCCTTTAATCTTCACATTTTGTTTTCTGAACTCACCCGCACCGGCATTTAATGAATTCATTGCAGTTGCGTGGAACTTGAGTATGGATTCAAAATCGAGTTCCTTTACTTCAATCAGATAGTCGAGTGCCTTCTTGTAATCAACGGTTTCCTGCATTTCCTGGAAAGTCCTGCTTTTTGGCGGAATGTTTTCCTTGATGAGTTTCTCCGTTTCGGACAAGGTCATAGTGTTGCCTTCAAGTGACAAACTCCTGTGGATGAAACGCACCTCGTCATCTATGTTCAATTGCTTTGCTGATTTTTTGTATTTGGAGAACTCTTTTTCTATCTGAGAATCTATTTCTGTTTCATCAACTTGTTCATAAATTTTCCCGCACTTTACTTTAACTTTGTCACTAAATATTTCAACAACTTTTTTCAAGAAATCCGAATAAACGATTCTCGCCTTGAATGGTTTTTTCGATTCAATTAGAAGAAAACCCTGCTTTGATAAAAAGAAAGAAATTCTCGCTCTTGTCCTGTTGTTCAAGTCAAGCTCCGAAAGGTCTTTGTCCTCGAGGCCTGCTTTGATGAACTCTATTGTTTTGTCCAAAAAAAGTTCATTGTAATCTATCTTGTTCCTGTAACAATAATCAACTATGCTGAGAAGCTTTTTTGTTTGCTCCATCTGGACGAGATAATACTGGTTTTTTTTCGTTTCAACCAGCTTGTCCTCTCTCAACTGCAACAGGTGTTTCAAAACCGTGTCGTAATTGTAAGGGGTTTTGCCTATTTTCCTCACTAATTGTGCTGCGGTAAGTCCTTCGTTCAAGTAAACGGAGTAAAGCAAATCATACTTTGAAACCATGTATTATTTGAGGCTAAAAAGCTTATAAATGTTACTATAATGTATTGTTTTTCCGTATTTTACTGATTTTAAGTATTATAAAGGATTAAAAATCATGCCTCAGTCCGCCCATCTATCCTCATACTCTGAATAGGAGTCAGAATCATCGTCAGGTCATCATTGGCTAATAATTGTTGTTTGAACTATTTTTTATATGCTTTTATTACGGTATTTTTCAGGGGTGACTATGTTTTCACTTTTTGTAACGCCTGATTCCATTTTTAGGGTATTCTATTTGTCAGCTTATTATTCATTTGACTCATTTTGTTTTGCTTTTTTTTCTGCGTTGCAATACAACAAAACCTATTACTGCAACCACGAGCAGTAACCATAAGTTCTGAATTAAAAGATCTAAAATATTCTTTTCTCTCACTGGAAGGAAAAAATCAATCGTATCATTGGTTTTGTGTGGTTTTGGTTAAAAAAGGTTTTCTACTGAGTTTTTTTTATGGGTGTAAAACTTAACAAAAGAAGTTCCAGAATTACTGAAGGGGACAAAAGAGCACCTAATAGGGCTATGTTAAGGGCTGTTGGTTTTAAGGATGCTGATTTTGAAAAGCCGATTGTTGGAATTGCCTCTACTTGGTCGGAAATAACCCCGTGCAATGCACATATCAATACGCTTGCAGTGGAAGCAAAGAAGTCCATTGAAAATTCCGCTGGCAAAGCACAAACTTTCGGAACAATAACTGTGAGTGATGGTATTTCAATGGGAACTGAAGGAATGAAATATTCTTTAGTTTCAAGGGAAGTAATTGCTGATTCTATTGAGGTTGTTGCTAATGCGCAGGCTTTTGATGGTCTTGTTGCTTTTGGTGGCTGTGATAAAAACATGCCCGGCTGTTTAATCGCGATGGCAAGGCTGAATATCCCAAGTATTTTTGTTTACGGCGGAACAATAATGCCAGGAAAGTATGAAAACAAAGATGTTGATATTGTCAGTATTTTTGAAGCGGTTGGACAGCATGCAACCGGAAAAATCGATGATGAAAAATTTAAGGGAATAGAATGCAGTGCCTGTCCTGGGTATGGTTCCTGCGGTGGAATGTACACCGCTAACACAATGGCTGCTGCGATTGAAGCTTTAGGGATGTCTTTGCCTGGTTCTGCTTCTAATCCTGGGGAAAGCAAAGAGAAAAAAGAGGATTCTGCGGAAGCAGGAAAAACAGTTCTGAAACTTATTGAAAAAAATTTAAAACCGAAAGATATTCTCACAAGAAAAGCTTTTGAAAACGCAATTGCTGTTGTAATGGCTCTTGGCGGTTCAACAAATTCAGTTTTGCATTTGTTGGCAATTGCAAAAACAATTGGTGTTGATTTGAAAATTGAGGATTTTAATAAAATCGCTGAAAAGGTTCCTCTTCTTGCGGATTTAAAACCATCAGGGAAGTTTGTCATGGCCGACCTTGCAAAAGTTGGAGGGTCAGCTGGTGTTATGAAAGTTTTGCTTGGTGCAAATTTATTGCATGGGGATGCATTGACCGTAACAGGAAAAACTCTGAAAGAAAATTATGAAAATTTTCCAAACCTTACAGACCACCATGAAATTATCAGAAGTTTAGATGCGCCTCTGAGAAAAACAGGCCACTTGGTTATTATGAAAGGGAATCTTTCTCCTAACGGCTGTGTTGCAAAGGTTTCCGGTTTGAAAAAAACATCAATAACAGGACCTGCAAAGATTTTCGAGTCTGAGGAAGAATGCCTTGATGCGATTTTAAGCAAAAAAATTAATGAAGGGGAAGTTATTGTTATTCGATATGAAGGTCCAAGAGGCGGACCTGGTATGAGGGAAATGCTTGCACCAACTGCTGCTCTTATTGGTGAAGGTTTAGGGGACAAAGTCGGTTTGATTACTGATGGAAGATTTTCAGGCGGAACACATGGTTTGGTTGTTGGTCATGTTTGTCCTGAAGCACAGGCAGGCGGAGTAATAGCTGTTTTGAAGGAAGGGGACATGATTACAATTAATGCTGATAATAAAGAACTTTCAGTTGATTTAACTAATGAAGAAATCGAAAAGAGAATGAAAAACTGGAAACCAAAGCCGATGAAATATGTTGGCGTTCTGAGAAAATACGCAAAAACAGTAGGTCTTGCAAGCGAGGGTGCAGTTACTGATAGAGATTAAAATCACCCAAAAACCCCTTAATTTGGCTCAAAAACGCCTATTTTGTGATATTTATTTATAAATCTTTTTTTCTTGAGTTAATCAGCTTTCCTCATTTTAGAGGGAATGTTTATTTTGGAGGTGGAACTGATGGGAGATGCATTAGTTGTAGGATCAAAAATAAAGGAAGCTATCAAAGCAGAAGGTTGTAATACTGCTGGAGATGCTGTAGATGCTTTAAGTGAAGTCGTTGCTTGGCATGTTAAAAAAGCTGCTGAAAGAGCAAAGGCTAACGGAAGAAAAACAGTTAGAGGCGTTGACTTCTAAGATTGAAGGAATTTTTCCTTCAATTCTAATTTTTTTTAAAAATTTTCGAATTAATAGTTTTTTCAAAATCAATATTGCTGTAATCGTTTAATCAGAATTGCCTGAAGAGGCCTGCAAAATTCAGGGAAAAAATATTGCAGTTGGCTCAAATAATTATTTTTCCATTCTTCTTCAGAAAAAATGTGTCCAAAATCAAGGGTATTTTCTTTTTTCGAAATTTCTTCTTTTGCGGCACCCTTTGATTTGGCTGTCTTTGCTTCAGCACTTGCTTTCATTCTCATTAGCGCTTCATGAGTACTCATTGCTAAATCTGCCTCTATGTGCGTTGCAGTATCATTCAGGATTTTTGGCGTGAGTCTGCCTTCTTCATATAGTTTTCTTAATCTTTCATTTGCTCGGTTAATTCTTTGTATGCATCTAAGCGTATGCCCTGGTCGTGATTCAATTGTTCTAATTCTTCTTTGTTGATTAGCTCTTTGGTAATGTAATCTGTTTGGTATAGTGGCTCCTTTTTCCAAAGCAGCACTGTTAAACATTTCAAAAGTTATAGGGAAAAGAGTATGGTCTACTATATAATGCCCCCCGACAGTAGTGTGCAGAGCTCTTGCAATATTTTTAGGCATAAAAAAGTATACTCTTTTGCTATTTAAACTTTTTCGGGAATCTCAATCAGTTTTTTCGTGCTTTTGGACAAAACTTTGTAACCATTTTTTTTAACCAGTACATCGTCCTCTATTCTGATGCCAAGCAATCTTGGAATGTAAATTCCGGGTTCTATTGTGATAATCTGGCCTGCTTTTAGTTTCGATTCTTTTTTTCCTATTCCTGGTTTGTCGTGAATTTTTTTGCTTAAACCATGTCCAAGACCGTGTCCGAAATAATCAGCATAAGCACCCAAACTTTTTTTTGCTAATAAATAAAGGACAGTAGTGCTGGTTCCTTCTTTGATTTTTTTAATGCATTTTTCCTGTGTTCTTTTTACAATATTATAAATTCTTTTTTCAGTTTTGCTTGCTTTTCCTAGAAAAACTGTTCTTGTCATATCAGAACAATACTGATTGAATTTTGAGCCAAAATCAATTACGCAAAAATCTTTCCGAAGTTTTTTTGGTGTTGGTTTGTGGTGCCAGTCAACGGCATTGCTTCCTGAAGCAACAATTGTAGGGAACGCGTTTTTTGCACCAGCTTTTTTGATTTCTTTATCAATAAAATTTGCAACATCTTTTTCAGTTTTGAATTCTTTTGCTTTGAATTTTGCAACCACTAGCAAAAAAATTTGATCATTAAGCTTACAGCCTCTTTCAATTGCTTCTAGTTTTGTGGTCATGGAATAATCCCTTTTTGTTTAGAAGTTATGGGGTAATTCTTGTTACTTCGTAGTAATTGATTTCGTTTTCAGAATCAACAACAGCATTAAGTAGTTTTGTTTTTAAATTCCCTGCTAATCTGACCATTCGGCTTAGTTCAATAAAATTATATTTGTCCTGCTGTGCAGTAACATTAATGCACCATTGGGAGTGGGCTTGTCCTGGTTTTTTTCCACGAGGATAAACTCTGAAATCAAACCCAAATTTGAAACCTGTTTTTACAACAAATCCTCGTTCTCTCAAATCGTTAAATACTTGGGATTTTAAGTAATATTCTTTGATTTTTTTGGAAGAGTATTTGGTTAATTCTTCAGAATCAATATTATTTCCTTTAACATCTTCTACTTGGATTGTTCCTTTTTCAAGCAAATAAGCGGTTTCGAATAAATCCAGCACCAGTTCCTGGGATTTTTGTTCCCCGAAACCCCTTTGTCTCAATTGGTCTGAGAGTTTTTTGTCCCTTAATACTGCTTTATCATCAACTAAAAATGCCATTTTAAATCACACAACTGCTATTACTATTTGTAATATGTGTACTTAGTTCAATTTATATCTTAATATATTTTTTTAAATAAGTTATTCTTGATTAATGTTCAAGATTAGCTGTAGATTAAATTTAGGTTAAATCAATAAATTGAAATACTACCAATAGCATTCTTTTTACGATGTTCCGAAAAAAAACAGAACTCACTAAAAGACAACAGCGGATTTTAGATCACAAGAACTTATGGCCTTTAACTCCCTTAAAAGAAGTTTCCGAAAGATTTGAGATTCCGATGTCAGTTTTAGATTTAATTGAAAGGCCTAATCCTAAGAATATTGAAACAGCAATGGGTTTAATTCAAAAGTTTAGAAAAAATCCCGAAACCGAGTGGATAATATATGCCCGCCCAAAACTCTGGAGATTACAAAGAATCATTGAATTAGCGCCTCAGCATTCGACTGAAGAAATAAGAAAAATTCTTCTGGGGGAAGCGGAAGAAAAAAACAGGCAAAAAGCAGGGGGGAGAAACAAAAATCCATCCTTTAGTCCTATTGCCTATAATGCTATTAACGCGATTATTAAAAAGTTTAATTTGCGAACTGAAGAGCAGACTGCAAAAATCACAAGGCAGGTACAAAGAAGGCGTCCTGAAAATAAATTAACTCAAACTGAAAAAAGCGCATTAATGACTGCGGCCGCAGAATTGGTGAAAAAAAGCAATTATTTTAGAACAACTCCTATGATTTCAGCGGAAGATTTGCGTCAAACAGTTTTGGAAAAGTTATTATCTGAGGTTAATTATTTTAATCCCCGCAAATATGGCTCTTTAGAAGAATTAACTGAACAATGGTTAAATTTTTTAAAAAAAACACGCATAATCCCTTTTAGAATCAGAGATGTTCTGAGAGAAATCGGTCCAACAACAAGAAAAGGTAATCCGCGTCTCGCGTTAGTTCAGGCTGAGAATATCTATAATTTTCCTGATACAAAGATGCCTCGTTTGGGATTAGAACAACGCAGAAAAAGTTCAGAAATTAAATTTAAAGTTCCTTTAACTGAAACCGAAAAGGCGATTCTTGAATTATTGGCTGAAGGAGTTTCGCGAAAGGAAATTGCCAATCGGCGCGGCACTAATCTCCCAGCAGTATCAATTGCAATAAGAAAAATCAAAGATAAAGTAGCGTAACTAACTAATAAATACTTCTTGAGTGCTAATTTAAAAGGTGAATTTAATTGCAAAAACCAAAACCTGTCTTAGTATTTACTGATAAAGAATTGGATGGAATAAAGAGTAATCTGGGGTTTAAACAAGACCCTCGTGATCGTGCTTTTACTTTTTTGCGGATTGTAGCCAAGATGGCTGGTCAAAGAAGGGAAAAGTTAGGAAGGCCTGACCTTTCAAGGAAAGATATTGCTGGACAACTAATGAAAAATTCTAAATTGAGTTTTTTGTTTACTCCGGAAACCAAAATGTTGGTTTTGCATCCTAAAAGACTTGATAGAAGTGATTCAGCTGATGGTTTTAGAAAATATGTCAAAGAAAAACCTGTGGCTGTTACTGGTAGGGGTACGGGAAATGCCAGGTTTTCAAGTACTAGTAGAAGGCTTGGTTAATGCAGGAAATCGACCCATGGGGAAATTTAAAGGTTAGTGATTACGAGCACGTTTTCAAAGAGTTCGGATTAAAACAGTTTCCGGATAGCCTCAAGCTTAATCATTACTTGTTTGAAAGAAATATTATTGTTGCCCATCGTGATTTTGATAAAGTTGCGAAAAGAATCGAATCAAAAAAACCATTCGTGAATATTACAGGAATAGCCGCTTCTGGACCTTATCATTTAGGGCACAAGGTTGATTTGGATTTGTTCAATTTTTTCAAGAAAAAAGGGGCAAAGAATTATTTTGCTGTTTCTGATTTAGATGCTTTTTTGAGCAGGCCTGATAATAAAATTCCTGATCTTAAAACTGCAAAAAAATGGGCTGTGAAAAACACTGCCGATGCTCTTGCTTTAGGTTTGAGTAAAAGTGATATTTATGTGCAGTCAAAAAAAGAAAATCGTTATTATGAATTTGCTTTTGAATTGAGTAAAAAAATAACCAAGAATACGTTTGAAGCGGTTTATGGTCATGTTGATTTGGGAAAAGTTGGTGCAAACTTTTTGCAGTATGCTGATATTCTGCATCCTCAGCTTGAGGAATTTGAAGGAAGCATGCCAAGCATTACAGGTATAGGTCTTGATCAGGATCCGCATGCAAGATTAACAAGAGACATTGCGAAGAGACTTCCTTACAAAATTGAAACCCCGAGTTTTATTTATTTCAAGCATCAGAGCGGTTTGCAGCCTGGGGCTAAGATGAGTGCGTCTCATCCTGAAACAGCAATTTTTTTGAGTGATGATTTGAAAGAAGCAGAAAAGAAAATTAAAAAAGCTTTTTCTGGAGGCCAGCCTACACTGGAAGAGCACAGGGAAAAAGGCGGTAATTTGGAAATTGATTTGGTTTATGAAATGCTTAAGTTCCACTATCCTGATACTAAAGAGCTTGAAAAAATCGGAAAAGAATTTGCTTCAGGGGAAATGCTTGCTTCTGGACTAAAACAATTTGCAATTGATTTTTTCATTCCTTTTTTAAAAGAGCATCAGAAGAATGCGAAAAGTAATTTGAAATTAGCTGAAAAAATTGTGAATGGTTAAATAACTTCAACTTCAATTTTTTCTTTTCTCAGGTTTTTCACTAATTCTTCAAAATAATGATTTTCTTGTTTTTTAAGAATAACTTTGTCAACTTTTCTGAGCAAAGCAATGTTCATTATTTTGTTTTTGGTATCGCCCCATTCAATAATGTCTTCTGCTCGTTTTCTCCTTTTCCCTATCGATGTTTTCACATCTTCCATAACAATCCTTGCTGTTTGAATATGTGAAGTTGCAAAACCGAATTCTTCTTTTGAATTTGCATCAACAACAATAAGCAGAATAATATCTTTAGTTCCTTTGAGTGCTTGTTCAAGGAACTCTTCGTCATTTTCTTTTTCTGACAAAAGCGGTATCAAAACAGTCATACAATCACTCTATGTATTGGTAATGGTCTTTTTTCTTTTCAATAACCTGTCCTTCTTCTTTTAAAAATTCAAGTGCGATTCTCAAAAGTGTGTTGGTTAGTTTTGTGTTTTTGCTTAAATTGTTCAAATCGCTATTTTTTTGTGATTTAAGTTCTTTGAGTGCTTTTTGTTCTGCAGAATTCAGCAGTTCGCTTTCAATTATATAAAATTCTCCGGTGAATGCTCTTGTGCCTTTAATTTTTCCTTCCTTTATTTGTTCTTGTAATTCATTGCTCAGTGCTTTCGCGCGCTGTTCATTTTTAACAACTAAAAATCCGTCTTTTTCAAGAGTATAATCCTGGATTTCTTTTTCATTATTGTCATAACTTTTTTCTTCCTGTTCAGGGAGCTGATAAACTGCTTTTTTGTAAGACTCGTTTAATTTGAACTTTTCAATTTTTCCGTCTTTAATCAGCTGATTGAACTTTGCCAAACCTTCAGGGTTCAGGTTTTTTTCAAAAGCCCCTTCAACTCTTTCGCTTAATGAAAGTTTTTTCAATAACCCAATAATTTTTTGTTCAGTATCATCAATAATATTGTTTTCGTTTCCTTCAATCAAAACCCATAACCCATCTTTGGCTTTGGTGAGTTCATAATCAATATTGCTCTTTAGCTTCAGGTTCTTTGTTTCCTCATCAGAAAAGGATAGAATAAATTTTTCGCCTTTGTCCTGAATTTTAACCATGTTTATCAATATGGATTTGTGTGAAAGGAGTTAAAAGTCTATAAGAAATAGGTTGAGACATATGTTTCAGCTAATGAACGCCTCTAAAATGCTCATTTTCCTGTTTCTTTTCATTCTCAGGCTTTTCAATAGCTATTTTGGTTTCGCCATCTTCCAAAAGCCTCTTTATTTCAATGAGCCTTTGCCTTATTGCATCTCGTATAAAATCACTTCTGCTGGCGTATAAACCGTGTTTTTTGATTAATTCATCTACTTGGTTTACTAGCTTTTCTTCAATTACAAGAGAATAATGCTTCATTTTTCACGCCTATGTCAACATCTTATATAACATGTTATATATTAGGCTTGCGATTTGCTGATTTGGTTGAATTCTATTTTGAATAGAGTTTTAACAATTACTATATTCTTACTATTGCTATGGGAACAGCTATTGGAGACATTGTAACAAGGGAAAACATTTCTTTGGATTCTTTAAATAACAAAACTCTTGGTTTTGATTCTTACAATATTATTTACCAGTTTCTTTCCAGCATAAGAGGTCAGGATGGAACTCCGCTTATGGATTCAAAAGGCAATGTGACTTCGCATCTCACTGGTCTTTTTTACAGAACAATTAATCTTGTTGATAGGGGTGTAAAGCCTGTTTTTGTTTTTGATGGCAAACCAAATGATTTGAAATATGAAACAATAAAAAAACGAACTGAAATAAGGACTGATGCAATCCTGAAACATCAGGAGGCTTTAGAAAAAGGAGACCTTGCTGAAGCAAAAAAGTTTGGGAGCAGAGCATTAAAACTTGAACCGAAAATGATTGAGGATGCAAAGGAATTGGTTTCCTTAATGGGTTTTCCTGTTATTCAGGCTCCGAGTGATGGTGAAGCTCAGATTGTTTCGATGGTTGTAAACAAAAAACTTGACGGTTGTGTTAGTCAGGATTATGATGCATTGCTTTTTGGTGCTCCGTTGCTTTATAGAAATATTGGTGTTACGGGAAAAAGAAAAATTCCTGGGAAAAACATTTATGCTGATGTTGAGCCTGAAAAAATTATATTGGAAAAAGTTCTGGAAGAAAACCAGATAACCAGAGAAAAACTTATTTGGATTGGGATTCTTATCGGCACGGATTTTAATGAAAAGTTTCCAAAAATAGGAATCAAAACTGCTTTAAAACTTGTAAAAGAAAATGATTCTTTTGAAAAAATTATTAAGGAAACTGGTTTCGAACCTGGATTTGATTACAAAGCAGTTGAGGAAATTTTCAAAACCCCAAAAGCAATTGATGATTATTCATTAAAGTTTAATCTTCCTGATAAGGAAAAAATAATTGATTTTCTTTGCGGCAAGCACGATTTTTCAACAGAAAGGGTTTCCAGTGCAGTAAATAAGTTGTATGAAAAGCTTGATGAAAAAACAAAACAATCTACTTTAGGGCAGTGGTTTTAAATTTTCAATTTCATTGTTTCAATAACCTTCCCGACAACATAAATCGAACCAGTAATTAAAACCAAATCTTTTTTTCCAGCTTCTGAAAGTGCCTGTTCGATTGCTTTTTTTTCAGGGGTGCAAATAGTTCCTTTTCCGAATTTTTTCTTTAGTTTTTCAGGCTCTTCTGCCCTGAAAGAACCGGATTTTGTTAATATAAGTGAATCGATTTTTTTCAAATATTTTCTGAACGCGCCAACATCCTTGTCGTTCATTGCACCGAAAACGACGATGAGCTTTTTATAATCAAAAAGTTCCAGTGATTCAAACAGTTTTTTCCATCCTTCAGGATTATGAGCTGCATCAAGAAGAACTATCGGGTTTCTTTTCACTATTTCAAGTCTTGCTTTCCAGAATGTTTTTTTTAAACCATTTCTGATGCTTTTTTCTGAAACAATAAATCCATTTTTCCTCAATGCAATTACTGTGGCTATTGCAAGAGAAGCGTTTTCGCATTGGTGTTTTCCAATCATCCTGATTTTTAATTTTGAGATTTTTTCTGGTTTTATTAAATCAAATTCCTGTCTTTTGTTTGTTGAACTTTTAATAATCCATGCAGGGTGGATTATTTGTGATTTTTGTTCTTTTGCTTTTGCCTCAATTGCTTTTAGACCAGGGTTATTTTTTGCAACAATTGTTACTGAATTTTCTTTAATAATTCCGGCTTTTTCTTTTGCGATTTTTGAAATACTTTTACCCAAATATTGTGTGTGTTCCAAGGAAATATTAGTTATAGCATTAACCATTCCGTTCAGAACATTGGTTGCATCTAAACGGCCTCCAAGACCTACTTCAGCAACAAGCAAATCGATTTTTTCTTCAATAAAATACTTAAAAGCCATTACTGTTATGACCTCAAAATAGTTTGCTTTGAAATTATTTTCTCTCATCAGCTTCCTGAAATGATTAGTCAATTGCGCAAATCTTTTTTTTGAAATATTTTCCCCGTTAATTTTCATTCTTTCAGTGGGCTCCACAAGATGAGGGGATGTGTAAAAACCTGTTTTGTAGCCATGCGCTTTCAGGATAGATTCGGTAAATGCGCCCGTTGAACCTTTCCCATTGCTTCCTGCAATATGTATTGTTTTCAATTTTTCTAAATCTATTTTTGCAAGCTTAACCAGCTTTTTTGTTTTGTCAAGTTTGAATCCTTTCATTGCGAATTTTAATGAATACAGCCATTCCTTGCTTTCTTCATAATTCATTATTTTCATAAAATTCATTGACTGCGAACAATTAATTAATTGTTTGAGACGCTTTTTGATTATGGTAAAAAAAGCAGTGATTATATGCAATGGTACAGTAAACACAAAACATCTTTATTCTCACATTTCTAAAAATGATTTTATTGTCTGTGCTGATGGCGGAGCAAATAAACTTCTTAAAACAAAATTCAAACCTGATTTGATTATTGGGGATATGGATTCTATTTCTAAAAATGCGTTGAAAAAATTTAAAGAAACCAAAATGATAAAATTTCCTCGTGAGAAAGATAAAGTTGATCTTGAGCTTGCCTTGGATTATTGTATCAAAAACAAGTTCAAAGAAATCACTATTCTGGGTGCTCTTGGAAACAGGGCAGACATGACTCTTACTAATGTTTTTATTCTAACGCAGGTTCCAAAAAATGTGAATGCAAAATTAATTCATGAAAATCAGGAAATTTATCTGGTGCCAAAAAAATTATTTATTCAAGGAATTCCTCATGAAATCATTTCATTATTTCCATTGAAAGGCGATGTAAAAGGCCTCACTCTAAAAGGTTTCAAGTATGCGCTTGAAAATCATACCTTGCGTTTTGGGATAGGTGTTGGCATCAGTAATGAATTTATAAAGGAAAAAGTTTCAATTACGTTCAAAGACGGAACATTGCTATGTGTTCATTTTAGAAAATGGTTCTGATTTTAAAGGTTCGCTTTCCTGCCTTTCTTAAGGTGATTTAATTTGAACAAAATTTCAATAATCTTATTATTTTCATTCATTATTTTTTCAGGTTGTGTACAGCAACCGCAAAATGACTTAACAATATACACTTATGATTCAATGGTTTCAGAGTATGGGTTAGGTCCTCAGGTTGTACCTCAATTTGAAGAAAAATGTAATTGTAAAGTAAATATGGTTTCAAAGGGAGATGCCGGGCAGGTTTTAAGTGCATTAATTCTTGAGAAAGACAATCCAAAAGCTGATCTTGTAATTGGTTTAGATAACAGCCTGATTTTTGATGCCTTAAAGCATGGAGTTTTAGAAGAGTTCACTCCAAAAAATGCTTCTCTTGTTTCTGAAAAAATAAAGTTTTCGCAGGAAAACTATTTGGTTCCTTATGATTATGGTTACTTTGCATTTGTTTACAATTCTGAAGCAGTGAATATTGAAATAAATAGTTTCGATTCTCTGTTGGATTCGAGTTTGAAAAACAAAATAGCAATTCAGAATCCAAGAACATCTTCCTCAGGATTGGGTTTATTGCTTTGGACAATTGCAGTTTATGGGGATCCGGGTTACAAGGATTTTTGGATTGAATTCAAACCAAATATATTAACCATAACTGATGGTTGGGATGAATCTGCTGGTTTGTTTGCTGCAAAAGAAGTTCCAATATATTTGAGTTATGGAACATCTCCTCCGTACTATAAAGAATTTGAGGACATTGACACGTATTTGGCAGCTGATTTTAAGGAAGGCCATTATGTGCAGATTGAAGGGATGGGTATTGTGAAAGGAACAAAGAACCGAAAACTTGCCGAACAGTTCATTGAGTTCTCGCTCACAGAAGAATTCCAAAGTGAGGTTCCATTCAAACAGTTTATGTTTCCTGTAAATAAAAATATTGAATTGCCTCAGGCATTTGAGGATTATGCTTTGCAACCAGAAACTCAATTAGAATTAAATCCAGTGTTGGTTGATGAAAAAAAAGAGGAATGGATTTCTGAATGGGAAAAAATAATGCAATCCTGATAAGTGCCAAGATTTTGCTTGGGCTTTTCTTCTTTTTCTTTTTTTTATATCCTTTATTATTAGTTCTAGCAAAGGCTTTATTACCCGGAACTGAAACAATTTTCCTTTTTATTGAGGTTCTTCTGAAAAATGATTTTTTATTATGGAATTCCTTTTCACAGGCATTAGTATCAACCTTGTTTGCTGTACTTGTAGGGCTGCCAATGGCATATGTTGTTGCAAGAAGAGATTTCCCTGGGAAAAAAATCCTTAAATCTCTTTCATTAATTCCCTTTGTGTTTCCTTCAATTCTGGTTGTTATTTCTTTTGTAATAATTTTTGGAAATAATGGCTGGATTAATTTATTTCTGAAAAACTTTTTTGGTTTTGAAGAACATGTGCAGTTCCTTTATGGTTTTTCCGGAATAATTCTTGCGCATACATTTTATAATTTTCCAATAGTAATGTGTTTTGTTTCAAATGCGTGGGAAAACACAGATAAAACAATGAAAGAAGCAGCAAAAACTCTTGGTGCAAATAAATTACAGGTTTTTTTCAAAATAACTCTTCCGCAATTAATTCCATCATTAATCGCAAGTGCTTCTCTGGTTTTCATTTACACTTTCATGAGCTTTGCAATTGTATTAACTCTCGGGGGTTTGCAGTTTTCAACTTTTGAAGTTGAAATTTACAGACAGATTACAAGAAACTTTAATTTTGAAATAGGTGCACTGTTGGCATTTTTTCAGTTTTTGATTTTAAGTATTGTTGGTTATGGTTATATTTATTTTTCAAAAAAATATTCAATAAAAAATTCTTTAAATATTGAGAGGCCCAGAAAATTAAAATTTAATTCAGTAAAAGGATTTTTTGAATTTTTAATAATTTTTGCAGGGGTGGTTTTTATTGCTCTTCCAATAATTTCGCTTGTATTTTTTGCTTTTTTTGATCCGAAATTGGGGCAATTTTCTTTGAAATCTTTTGAAAAAATTATATTTACGAGCAATGTTTCTTTATCAGGAACAACCCCGATTTTATCGATTTTTTACAGTCTTTTGCTTGCAATTTCTTCTTCAATAATTGCAACCTTCTTTGGATTACTTGCATCCCTTAAACAGACAAAAATCCGGTTTTCAGAGGTGTTTTTGAGTGCTTCAGTGGCTGTTTCTGTAATAACCCTTGGTTTTGGTTACTGGCTTGGCTTTGGAACCGGTCATTTTTGGGTAATTGTTATTGGGCATGCAATATTCGCGTTTCCGTTCGCATTCAGGATTATTAACAATGCCCTCAACAGGATTGATTCTGAGAGCCTTGATGCAGCCAAAACTTTAGGCGCAAACGAATTTCAGGTTTTTCAGTTTGTGCAGTTTCCGAGAATAAAGAACTCTCTTTTAGTTTCCCTTGCTCTTTGCTTTGCAGTTTCATTGGGAGAATTAGGTTTGGTGCTTCTTCTTTATGACGGGGTTTATGCTACAATGCCTGTTTACATTTATCGGCTTTTAACAACTTTTGATATTTTTGCAGCTGCTGCGATGGGTGTTGTTCTTATTGGAATTAGCTTTTTGAGTTTTTATACAATAGAATATTTTTCCAAAGATGAGAGTGTGTTTTAATGAAACTGAAAATTGAAAAATTAAATCTGATTTATTCTGATTGGGAAATGAAAAACCTTTCGCTGGAAATTCAAGGGGGTTCATTTACTGCTATTGTTGGTCCAAGCGGCTGTGGAAAAACAACTTTGCTGAGAACAATTGCAGGTCTTGAAACTCCTGTTTCAGGAAATATTTTTTTCAATAAAAATAATGTAACTAATATTCCTCCCGAGGAAAGAAATGTAGGTTTTGTTTTTCAAGGGGATTCACTTTTTTCTCATTTGAATGTTTTTGATAATGTTGCTTTCGGAATAAAAATGAAAAAGCAATCCGATGTTCAAAAAAAAGTAAAAGAAACATTAAAACTTGTTCATCTTGAGGGTTTTGAAAAAAGAAAAGTAAATCATTTAAGCGGTGGTGAAAAGAAAAGAGTTGCAATTGCACGCGCCATTGCTTTCCGACCTGAACTTCTTCTTCTTGATGAACCGCTTAATGGTTTGGATGCTCCTCTGAAGGAAAAAATGAAATTCTTTCTTAAAGAACTCCAAAAGAAAACCGGATTGACCATGATTTTTGTTTCACATGATATTGATGAAGCGTTTTTCCTGAGTGATAAAATTGTCGTAATGAATTTCGGAAAAATAGAGCAATCTGGTTTGCCTGTTGAAATATTTTCTAAACCAAAAAATTCTTTTGTAAAGAATTTTGTAAGCGATTATGTTCTGATTGAAGCAAAAAAGAAAGGGAAAAACCTTGAGGCAAGATTAAAAATTCCTTATAACGGCAAAGGAAAAGCTTTTGTGAATTTGAAAAAAACCAATTATAAGTTTGTTGAATAACCGTGCTTTCCCTGCATAGGTACAAAAGTAAATAATCCGCCTTCATAACTTTTCTTGAATGGCTTTCCTTTATCTTTCATTAGAATCTCGAGTATTTGTGTTCCTTTATCCCCTACCGGTGCCACAATTCTGCCCTTTTCTTTTAACTGGTCAAAAAGTTTTTTTGGAATAAATGGACAAGCACAGCTGATAAGAATTCTGTCAAATTCCTCATTTTCCCACCCCAAAGAACCATCCCCTTGTTTGATTTCCACTTTCTCAATTTTTTCTTCTTTTAGATTTTTTTCAGACGCTTCTGCAAGCTCTTTTAAATATTCAATCCCATAAACTTTTCCTTTTTCTCCAACCAGTTTTGAAAGCAATGCCAGCACATATCCCGAGCCTGAACCTATTTCTAAAACTTTCATTCCTTTTTTTACTCCAAGTAATTCGAGCATCACTGTTATTGTTGAGGGCTGTGAAATGGTCTGCCCATATCCTATAGGTGCAGCATTATCATCATACGCGTGCTGTTTCAGGTTTT
Organism: archaeon; assembly: GCA_024653905.1. Taxonomy (GTDB): domain Archaea; phylum Iainarchaeota; class Iainarchaeia; order Iainarchaeales; family Iainarchaeaceae; genus UBA493. The sequence continues at coordinate 3,609 of JANLGZ010000094.1, read as the reverse complement.
CTGGGAGAAAATTTTCTCTCCTTACCTCTGATACTGCTTTTTTTATTTGAGCACTTGTTATTGCAAACCCGGAAATGTATTCAACCAGTTTTTTTCTTTCTGCTTCGAAATTCATTTTTATTCCTGTTCTCTTTCGTGAATAATTTTTTTAAGGTCTTTAAGTTTACTTATTGTTTCCAAATCAGATTCCTCAATAATAGGAACACCGTCAATGCTTTTGTATTTGTATTCTGTTGTAACAATTATAGAATCCGAATTAACAACTGTGCTTGCTTTTTTCAATTCAAGTGCTTTTTTTGGAATATCAAATTTACCTTTTCCTGTTGTAATAAACAAACCATGTTCAGATGATCCAATTGCTTTGAATGGACTATGATTAAATAATGCCATTTTCAAACCAATATCATGCATTTTTTCCAATAACCTTTCTTTTGGTTCCTCATCAAAATCTTTTTTGTAAGGGTGTTCGTCAAAAATATTTATTTCCTTCACAAGATTTTCATTTAATTCATGTTCAAGCTTTTTTGCTGTTTCAAGAGAAGTACTTGAACCTTTTTCAAACCTGTTAAGTGTATCAGTGGCAACCCCTATTCTGTTTGCAAGTTCCTGCAAAGAAATATTAAGCTCTTCTCTTTTCCTTTTCAGTTCATTAGAATCAAGATCCACAATATATTTCCCCTTGAAATATTTTGACTGCAGAGTTTCATGATCAAGAACTTTTTCAAATGCTTTAGGCGTTATTGTTCTGATATCATATCGGTTATAAACCGTGTCATCTTTCAGATTGAAAACTTTTGTTTTTTCCCCGATAATTAAACAAGTTGCATTTATTGTCTGGCCTAATTTCTTTAATTCTTCGCCCTGCTCTTTTCTTATAGAATCAATGTTTTCATAAATTTTTATTACGAGAGTAATGTTTCCGTTTTTTGCGATTAAATCAAAGCAGGTATTTGAACCAAAAAATGTTGCAACATGAAAATTGGATTGTTTTAATTTTGAAACAACCAAAGAGAGCATCTGTTCTCTGTTCATAATATTCCTCCAAGGAATGCAAGCAATGCTGTTATCATTCCGAACTTACTGTACCATTGAGCTGGTTTGAATTTTTTTTCAGAAAAGAGTTTCCATGAATTGAAGAACATGAAAGCTGCTGCTAATAATAAAAGAATATAATAAGGTCCGTTCATGTAACCAAAAACCCATGCCATTACTCCAAGAATAATTGCGAGAAAGTAAAGCAGAATTATTATTATTTTCACTGTTCCAAATTCAAGAAGCATTGGAAGTGTTGTTTTGCTTCCAAAATCTCCTTTCATATCCTCTGCATCTTTAATTATTTCCCTTGCTGCATTTGCAAGCATTGCCGAACCCGCAAGAATAATAACTGCATCATAAACCTGAACAAGCGTTGCTCCATAAATCAAGGTGAGTGCAGTTCCTAATGCCACAACCCAATTTCCCAAGAATTTGTATTTTTGCATTATTGCAGAATAAACAATTAAAAGAACCGAAACCACAATTGCAATTATTAATGCATGAACATTAATCAAACCTGAAATAATTATCCCGGTTGCAAAAAGTATCCCTGAATAAAATAGTAAATTTTTGTCTTTGGTGTTTTGTAGTGCGTTATTTAATTTTTTATCAATTTCAATATCATAATAATCGTTGATTACATTTCCCGCGCCAGTAATTAGAAATGCTGCAATCATTGCCATTCCAAGTTCTGCTGAAAGAAGAAGTGTTTGTTGTGCTATTGCAAATCCTGTGAAAACTCCAAACATAGAAATTAGTCCGTTTAGAGGTCTTAGTATTGAAAGGTATTTGTTCATAATGATTATTGGGATTTGAAGTTTAATTAAAGTTATTTGTAGCCTTTTTTGGCTGAAAAATAGTTCGAAGCAGATTATTTAGCCTGCTTTCTTCTTTCCTTTTTTCTTTAATCGCATTCTTTTAGAATTGCATTTTCTGCATTTAGCTGCAGGTTTCCCTTTCTGGCCTTTATTCTTGGAATTGCAGTTCATGCAAATCCATACGTCCTCAAAGACTCTTTTTGTTGCTACTGATGATAATGCCATTTTTAGATCCCTTTACATAGTTTTAAAAACAATTTACAAAAGATTTCCTTATTAGTATTACTTAATCTTCAAGTGAAACTATTAAAAACCTTCATTTTGAAGTTTAGTGTTAGTAATAGTCAGTAGCATCGAGTTCAGCTTTGCTGGATGAAGATGGTACGCTCTCTTCCGAGGAGCAAGTCTCGGATGCCCCTATCGTCTAGTCCGGTCAAGGACACTGGCCTTTCAAGCCAGTAACATGGGTTCGAATCCCGTTGGGGGCACTTTAACCTTTTTCGATTCTTAGCAACCTTTAAGAATGATTTGGTCTTCCAATTTGTTCATACCAATATTGTATCCCGAGACATTGATGCATGAGGTCTTATTTATGATTGAAGAATTGAAATCAAAAAATTTCAGAACTAACCTATTACTAGGGTTATTTATTGCGTCAATTATAGCGTCTAATCTTCTAGGGGGGAAAATTGCTGAACTTGTTCTTTTTGGAATCCCGATTATTTTTAGTGTTGGTTTAGTTGCTTTTGCGTTCACTTTTCCTGTTACTGATATTATTGCCGAGGTTTATGGAAGAAAAAAAGCACAGGAATTTGTTTACATCGGTCTAACAGCTTTAATTTTTGTTTTAATTATTACAGTTATTTCAGTTAATCTTCCTTTTGCGCAAAGAAGCTGGATTACTCCTGATCAATATAATCCTATTTTTAATCAAAGTTTAAGAATATTAATCGCGTCAATAATCGCATTTTTTATTGCACAGATGCATGATGTTTTCTCTTTTGAATTTTGGAAGAAAAAAACCAATGGAAAACATCTGTGGTTGAGAAATAATGCAAGTACTATTGTGAGCCAGGCAATAGACTCAACCTTGTTCATGTTCATTGCATTTTATCAGGTTTCGCCAAAGTATGATGTTGCTTTTGTTATTTCACTCATAATTCCTTATTATATTCTAAAAGTAGGGTTAGCCATTTTAGATACTCCTCTGGTTTATGCAGGTGTTAAATGGCTTAGAGGGGCAGAATCCGAATAGCTTTTTAAACCTGTGCTAGTAGAATTCCTAAATAATAACCTTTTTTTTAATTGGTGAGCATTTTTGAGTAGAGAAAGCAACGACACTTCCAGGTTCAAGAAAACCAAAGCTAGGCAGCGCTGGAAATGGAAAAAAAAGAAAATGCGAAGAAAAAAGCGAAAGAAACGATACCTAAGGCAGAGAGCTAAGGCATAGTGTAAAGCTTTTATTAACAACTTTCCCAATTTTACAATGCGGTTTTCAATCGTAATTGGTGCATTGAACGAAGAAAAATACATTGCCAAAACATTAGCAACAGCCAATGCTCAGAAAACGTCTCATGAAGTAGAAGTCATTGTGGGGGATGGTTATTCTGAGGATAAAACTGTTGAGGTTGCAAAAAAGTTAGGTGCTAAAGTTGTTTTGGAAAAAAACAGAAGTGCTGCCTGGGAAAGAAATGCAGGTTCCAGAATAGCAAAAGGGGAGATAATCTGCTTTACTGATGCTGATGCAGAAATTCCT
>JANLGZ010000054.1 GCA_024653905.1 archaeon | reverse complement strand
TATTGCAGAGGTTTTTCCGTTTGAAAAAATGTAACCCGCAGCAAAAAAACCAAAAACCCAGAAAAAATTATTCATAATCAGGTTTATGAAAAACACGACATCTAATGAAAACACTGCACCAAGTATTGCTAAGAAACTCATTGCGTATTCTCCTTTTTTGTTTCAACCGGACTTGTCAGCCAAATCGCATCTATAAAAAAAGTGCTGAAAATTATGAGAACACCGATGGTTGAAAAAGTTTCAGGAGATACTTTTCCTGGTATGAATGCATCGCCTATTAAAATCACCAAGAACATTAACATTCCGAATTCCAAACCTTTCACAATTGATTCAACCAAACCCATAATATCACTTCATAAAAAACGTGTAAATTATCAGCAATCCAATGAACTGAATTTCACTGATTAAAACCAATTTATTTTTCAGCGAAGGACTGTTTTCCGCCCATGCAAGAACCGCAAGTTTAGTGATGTAATAAATAAGCAGGAATGATGCGGCACTCCAGCCAATCAAAGTAATGGATTCAAAATCAAGGAATGCAAACATCATAACAACAAGCAACAAAAAGAAATAGATTGTTCTTTTTCCATCCATGAAATAAAAAATCAAAGCATAAAATGCAAAAATCCAAAATATATTATCAATAGCTATGCCTATGAAAAACGAAATGTCTAAACTGAGCAAAGCTTGTAGCGCTTCAAAAAATATCATGTATTTCCCCCGAAAACGTACATATTGGGGCTTAAAAGTATATAATACTAACCTTTTAACTGGAAACAGTTATTTATGTGATTAGGCGGTTAATTCGTTGTTGTTTCGCATTCTTTCCCAGATTGCCGTAACTGTATTGGCATATCTGCGGCTTCGGAGAACTATCTGATCTTTTGCACCACCCCTGCCTGCATTATATGATGCAAAGCGCCTCCAAGTAGTTGGTTTTTGGGTGTTAGCAGGGTTTCTTGTAATCCATGCCAAAGTCCTTACAATACCCTCTATGTTCTGTTTAGGGTCATAAAAATCAGTTATCACTACTGGCATTTTTGGGAGAGTTTTAAGCCGTTCCTCCTGCACAGGCACTATTTGCCCCAATCCGCGATCATTCGCAGCAGTCCTGTAAGCATTAGGATTGTAATGGGACTCATGCTCTATTATTGCAAGAACCTCATAAGGATCAATCAATTTTATTCCTTTAGGATTGATTTCGCAAACACGATTATACTTTGAACATTGCTCAATCACTAGGTGTTTAATGTCGTGAACCAAATCCCTGAATCCTTTTGAATTAACCAGCCTTTTATTACTAAGGTCAAAAGGATGTATTGTATGCTTTAAACCATAAGCATCAGTAAATTCTTTTCCTGCCATCCCTTCACGATAAACCTTGAACTTATGAATTGGTTTTGGAACAGGTTTTGGAGCAAATAATTCTCTTCTGGTCATACGCTCCTGTGAAACTGATTCTTGTTGTGGAATCGATGTTGGTTGTGAAACTGATTCTGGTTGCATAACCGGTTTTTTTTCCAAAACTGATTTTGGCCGGCTGTTTTTGCCATGAAATAACCCGCCAACAAATGACGAAAAAAAACCTGCCCCTATTACACCAAGCGCCTGTCTTCTGGAAATCAGGATTTTTTTAATTGGTTTTGCCATACATACCAATAAAATTACGTTTCGTTGAAATAAAAATTATGACTATTAAACAATTAAAGTATTGCTTCGGAACTTTTGATGATTCACTAATAAATCCCCCGAAGAATTGTTTGATGATTTTAAGTAAAAAATAACTTTGATTAATAACCTTCTAATACACGCTCGGCTTCAAAGCGCTTCTGTGCTTTTGCAACTCTCGCAATATAATCTGCAAAAATCTGCTTATTACTCGGATTACTCATTCCGCTGGGTCCAAGGCGATAGGCCGCAGCAATGTTCTCTGCAGTTCTTTCACTTGGCTTGAAGTAAGCGCGGTTCAAATGCGCAAGATACCGCACCATTCCTGCAATAGATTGTTCCATGTCAAAAGGATCAACAACCTCAACAGGAAACTTTTCAAGCATTTTCAAATCTTTCATTGCAATTCCGGTAAGCTGAGCAATACCTCGCCCGTCACCTTGTTTGTGTGCATTTGGATTGAAGGATGATTCAACAAATAAAATAGCCAATGCACGATAAGGATTAACTAATTGCTCACCCTTCGGATTGAAACCCTCAATAATTCTGTTGTAACGGGAGCACTCTCTTGCAACAAGCATTTTCACATCATGAACCAATTCAGATGAGGGTTCGAAATTCGGACCAGGAGTGAACTTGACATTATACGCCTTGGCAATAGCCTCGCCTTTTAATCCAGAACCTGGTTGGAAAACAAGTAACTTTTTTTTCTGAGGAACCTGGTCCGGCAGATTCCTGAATAAATGTTCAGCAGATTTTTCTACAGCCACAGGTTCCTGCGCCCTGCTTCGTTTCCCAAAAAACGCACCAGCGATTGATGCACCTGCTACCTTCAAAAATGTTCTTCGCCCAACACGTTCGGGTGTTTTTGCTGATACAAAAAACTTTTTCGCCATACAAAAATCGGAAATCCCCTTACAACAATATTGTTTATCTGAGTTAAAAAGCATTTCTGACAAAACAACAGATTTATAAAAAAATCCAGACGAGGTTTTGTAATAATCAGGTTCTTTCTTTTTCCAAGAAAGGCATGTACTTTTTCTTTTGGTACAGCTTTTCTTTTTCGCGAAAAAGAAAAGGTGTTGCCCCTATCGTCTAGCCCGGTCAAGGACACTGGCTTCTCAAGCCAGTAACATGGGTTCGAATCCCGTTGGGGGCATTCATCATTTTAATCCTGCAATCGAATCCAGAAATTCTTCTGAACTTATTTCGCCTAAAAGAGTATCCTCAAATAATACAATTCCTTTATCCGGCCATGTTTTCCAGACAGAAGTAAATCCTTTTTCACGCAGTGATTCACAATAGGACGCGATTTTTTTTACGTGCAAATGACCCATATTAGTGTAAGAAAGTTTTTCATCCTTAAACTGCAAACCGCGGCAGAAAGGATAATCCTTTTCGTAATCTGTGATTATTCTGTTGGTAATGAACGGAAATGCAATACACTCAAAAGGCCTTTCAGTATAAATCCCGCAACCAATTCCTTTCTTATAAAACTCACAAGTACCGTTTTCCGTGCGATTAAACACCAAGACCGGAACAGCAATAAAAAAATTCAGAGGAAAACCATTTATCACATCTAGTGCATCATTAATTTTTTTTGGAAGAAGAGCACTGCTCACAACAATTTTATCAGGAGAATATTCCCTTGCAAAAAGATGAAGCAATAGTTGAGTGTGATTTTTTATAAAATTTTCTTCAGTTTCACCAAGAAAAAGAGCCTGTTTTTTTATTTCCTCTGGCAGAGAAACAATATAATAGCGTTTACAACATTCTTCACATCGCTGACATTTAAACTCAAGCATCAAAAAAAGCCATTCAGATTGTACCAAGAACAGTTTAAAACAGCTTTTTTGCTAAAAACAGCACAGAACAGGAAATGCAACGCAATTGTATGCTTAACCTGATTTTTCAAGGCATACAAACAATTTTACCACTCAGAGTACTCAACTTTTTCCCAGTGGCAATGAGGTGTCTCAAAACCATTATAATTGCAAAAAACGAATAGATTTACACGATGACAGACAAAAAACAACTTTCAAAAGAAGGTGAATTAAGGTTTGCTGCAGAATTTGTTAGAAAAGAGTGGAATGTGTTCTTACCTTATGGTGAAGACGGTCCAATAGATCTTTTGCTTGAAAAAGAAGGAAAATTTAAAAGAATACAAATTAAATCTACAAAACCACGCAGAGGAGTTTTATTCTGTAGGTTAAAATCATCAAACAATTGGCAAGTCAAAAAATATTCTAAAAAAGAAATAGACACATTTGGCATTTATGATGCAGAAAATAAGCAAGGATACCTGTTACCAATTGAAAAGGTTGATGGAATGACAGAAGTCACTATAAGGTTAGAAAAGACAAAAAACAATCAACAAAAAAATATACATTATGCCAAAGAATTTAGGTATTTTTAGACAAATAAAAGAATTTATAAACGATACTAGACTCAATACTCTCATGCCTCCGTGGCTCAGCGGTAGAGCAGCGGTTTTGTAACTATTAATAGTAGTTATACTAAAAATAGCAAATGAACCGCGGGTCGTGGGTTCGATTCCCACCGGAGGCTTAACAAGAGAGTAATAGGAGTTATGAAAAAAATGAAAACAAAAACAATTTTACTAATAATTGGATTAATGCTTTTGATTTTGGTTTCAGGATGCACTGAAACCCAACAGAATAATGTTGGAACACCAACAGGAAACGAAACAATAAATAATCAGTCTGAAACAGGAAATACTGCTGAAACCAACACAGCAAATGATTCTACTGAAACAGACAATAATACTGGGCCGCAGGATGATCAAGAAACAGACAATTCAGGAATTGTACAGCCAACTCCGGCAGGAAAATTAAGGTCACCGTATGCTTGTGATAATTCTCTTGTTTTGAGCACATTCAAGACTGTTTTTGGAAATGACATTACAATATCAAAAAAACCAGCACCGTATGGAAAAACAATAACTTATATGACTTGTAACATTATTCAGAAAGGGGCAGTTATTGTTCAGCTTGAATTTCATGAAACAACAACACTTGAAACCGCATTGAATAGTTTAGAAGATGAAGCAAGACAGATAGATGATCAGTTGTTTGAATCAACCAAAGAAACACTCGATTTGGGAGAAAAGGGATATTATTTTTATTCAAGCAGAACAGGAGAGCACAGAATAATATTTGTTGATGCTGATCCTTTACAGCCAGTGTTTTTAATCATAAGGTCATTACCAGGAACTGAAATTGAGGAATCTGTAGTTAAAAATGCAGCTCAAACTTTAGAGGGATTAATCTAAAAACCCTTAATTTTTTTTAACAGCAATATTTTTATTTAGTAAAACATATATTGAATTAAAGATGGAGGAACAAAAAATGAGCGATAAGTATATTCAGTTTATAGCAAACTACAATGATTGGGTTTCAATAAGGAAACTAAAAATAGAAGAAGCAACAGACCCAAAAACAATAATGGAATTTTTGGGAAGTTTTGGAACAAGTATTGATACCAAAGTTGAGGAAAATCTGAGAAAAATTGTTAAGCTTGAAAAGGTTGATGAAGCAATTACTGCACTTGAACTCGGAAAAAAAGAAACAGGAAAAGCACTGGAAGAAGTTAATTCAAGAAAAGTTGGTTCTGTAATAAAAGAAATAACTGAAAATTTAGAAGGATTATCAAAACCAGAAAAAAAAGAATTGGAGCAATTTTGCAGAGTTTATGCAATGAAGAAAGTATTAAAACAAACAGGAATAATGGTTGATTATTCGGAAATAGAGATTCCGGGAATGAAAAGAATAAAGAAGAAAAAAGCGTGAATGAATGTTTGAAGCACTTGAAGCAGAAATAATTTTCAGCCAGTTTGTACAGAGTTTTTCAAATGCCTCACTCGACCAGTTTTTTTTAGCAATCACATGGCTCGGGAACCCTATTCTTTGGATAGGGATTGCTGCTTTTCTTTATTGGAAAGGCGATGAGAAAAAATCTTTTTTCTTAATGACAACAATTCTTTTTGCAACCGCAGTGGTCGGAATATTAAAACCATTAATCGGCAGGATTAGACCAAGTGAAGAAATGTTCAGGGTTCTTGATAAGTTAACTGAATCACAATACTCTTTTCCTTCAGGGCATGCAACAACAATTGCAGGAGTTTTTGGTTATTACTGGGAAAAATTTGCACGCAAAGCAAGAATAACAGGATTGATTATTGTTCTGATTGTATTGCTTTCAAGAATTTATTTGGGCGCTCATTTTTTTGGAGATGTACTTGTAGGAGCATTATTCGGTTTTTTAATCGGGAGATTGGTGCATTATTTTGAACAGAATTACGCAAAAATCAGGTTTAATCAAAAGAAACTTCTAGAAGAAATAGGATTACTATCAGCAATTATACTTGCATTATTGGTTTCATTTGAGTTTAGACAACTCGAGTTGAGTATGGGTCTGATTGGTTATTTTGCAGGAATATTCACCTTTAAATTAATTAACATGGATTCGCAAAGGCTTTCAGGACAAAAATTATGGATAAAACAATTTTTTGGATTTGCAGGATTAGGAATAATCGGATTGACAGGATACGAGTATGATTTGCTTCCAATAGCCTTGTTTATTGGCGGAACCTGGATAACTTTCATATACCCTGCAATTTACGAAAAACTACGCAGGAAACAAGATTTAATAACTTAAGCAAAGATTAATCTCTAACAACCCCCCCTTAGCTTAGTAGCTAAAGCGTCCGGCTGTAGAACCAACCCTTTTCTCTCTTTGAGAAAGAGAAGAAAAGCGTTGACGGAAAAGAGAGAAACTCCGTCGGCGTCAATTTCCTTTTTGGAAATGAAAATAATCGCTTGTGCGGTTACCGGAAGATCCCCGGTGCAAATCCGGGAGGGGGGATGCGGATTATATTACAAGTGATTAAATGCAAAAAACAAAACTTAAGGTAACAGAGATATGCAAGGACATTATTCTTGTGCAGTCACCCAGTTATAAAAAACTCAGACAGACATGGATGAGGTTTGAGGAAGCTTATGAAAACCCTGTTCTTAACATAAAAAAATTAGGAAAAAAATTCACCAAAGATGATGTTTTGAAATGGTGGAAAACCACCGGCGAAGGAAAAAAACACCCCTATTACTTCACGGGTTTCAACATACCTTCATACATACTTGGTTATTTTTATGACGGCATGTTTGATCCTCTGGACCAACTGGAAAAAAATCTTCTGAAAACATTAAAACCTTTTTACGAGACGAGGAAAAAATTTTATATAATTGGAACATTTAAAACTCCAAAACCTGATGTAATACAACACGAGATTGCACACGGATTTTATTACAACTCCGTAAAATACAGAACAGATGCAAAAAAAATCATGGCAAAACTCAGCCGTAAGGTGAAAACAAAAATCGACAATTACCTCCACAAGGAAACAGGTTACGGCGGACATGTTCTTGTTGACGAGAGACATGCATCAATATTATCAGACACCCTAAAAGAGCTCACAAGCATGGGTATTAAACTCAGTGAGATTAAAGTGGAACGCACCGCAATGAACAAGCTGTATGCGAAAACTTATAGAGAAATGCGTAAAGAAAAAGACAAGCGCTGAAAAGTGAATGCTAGAGCGCTATTCAAATGGAATTTCACCTGAAAACAGGCTGGAATGGAAGAAGTAAGGGGAGCAGGGATTTTTTAAAATAAAAAAATAACCCCCCTTTCAAAAAATTATTTTGCTTTTTCCGCGACTTTTGCAATCCAAATTGTTGCCACTACGGCAATTATTGTTACTAGGACTGCATAGATTATCATCGGTACCACTGATGAGGTAGCTCCAAATATTTCCGCAAAGATTACTTTTATGGTGTCATTCCATGCAAGAGCCGCCACAAGCCCGAATGCCGCGGTCATTAATGCTGCAATTTTTTCAATAACTTCAGATTTCATTCAAAAAAAACTCCTTTGGTATTTAACAAAAAATCTATAGATAATACTATTCAATCTATTAAAAATAAATTGCAATCAAAACCATTTTTCCAAAAATTTTATTCTTTCGGGTTTCTTTTTGTACTTTTTTAGAAATTTTACTAAAGATTTTTTGTCACACTTTCTGGTTTCGCGGAGCAGTTCCTGAAAAATTCCAAAAACAATCGCTTTAAGAACTGTAACCTAGTTAAGTTAATAGGTTACAATGGTTACTGAAGTTTCAACAAAAAAGATGAAAAAGGAAATACATTCTCTCAATAAAAAACTTATCGCAGAAAAGAAAAAATCAGGAAAGTTTAGAGAAGGTATTGTTATAGCGAGAAAAAAAACTGCAAAAACATTCAAAACAGTCACAGCAAAAACAGCCAATCTTAATACCGAAATGAACCGTCTCAAAAACAACGTGGAAGAACTTGCAAAAAAGAAGACACCAAAAAAACAGCTCTCAGAATACAATCTTTTCATGAGCCGCCAACTAAAGGATGGCAACAGCTTTAACCAAGCCATAAAACTTTGGAAAGTTTACAAAAAGGGTGTTTCAACTGTTCAAAAAAAAGCAACTAAAAAAAAGATTACAAAACCAAAAGTAGTGACAAACATTCGCACAGTAATAAGAAAAGCACCTGTAACAAAGGTACGCACAATTGTAAGAGAATTAAATCAACCAGAAATTTTTACGGAAATGCGCAGCATTCTTTCAGAATTCAACTCAGAATTCAGTACAAACCTACAAGAACTCAAAAAAACCCTACGCGAAACAGATACTGGCATAATCACCTCTACTGCTAACACAGCAGTATCGGATGAACACTTAGCAATAGACATTATTTCAGTTTATTTTCAGGAAGTACACAGGTTAGGCATGAAACGCAAGCTCGAACTGGACGATGTTGTCAACGCCTATTTTGACACACTCACTAGAATAAAAGGAATGAAGATGGTAATAAAATCTGACCCACCACTTCAGCCACCAACTGTTTCCGACAAACTTTCTTCTCACAAATAAAAACTATCAGCCCATAAATTCTACTCTTTCATTTTCAGGAAACTTCTCAATAGAATAACGGAGCATTGTACGGGGCATTTCGCTTTTATGCGATTTAAGGAATTTTACAAGCGCTTCTTTATCACGC
>JANLGZ010000011.1 GCA_024653905.1 archaeon | reverse complement strand
ATTCGTGCGCTCATAAAAGCCAAGCAAGAATTCAAATGCAATGACCTCGTGGTTCTTACAAATGATTATGAATCCGAAGAATCGGCGGAATGGTTCGGTGAAAAAGCAAAAATAAAATTTGTGCCACTGTGGAAATGGATGCTCACAGGTTAAAAACAATAATCTTCGCAATCGGCGGCCTCAAAATAGTGGAAAACTACCTCAAACACTACCAAAACTGAAGGGTTATAAAACCTTCAAAACAAGAATTCAATCGGAGGGAGCGAGATGAGGTTAACACCGAACAGACTCCGCAAGGGGAATGATGATTTAACTCAACACTGATTCCCTCCACTAATCTTTTTAGAAAAAAAATGGTGCTAAACATGAGTTTGATGGAATTACTAAAACAAAGAGATTTGCTGAACGTACTTTTCGCGGTTTTCATGTTCTCGTTCGGATTTGGAATAATACTACCTATTTTACCATTTTATTCAATCAGCTTCGGGGCAACTCCTTTTGAACTTGGATTGCTTACCGCAACATTTGCTTTCATGAGTCTTATTCTCAGTCCAGTATTTGGAAAAATAGCTGACTCTATCGGAAGAAAAAAAGTTCTAGCAATGGGAACAACAGGATTCATAATCGCATATATTGTTTTTGCATTCGCAGATTCACTATTTCTTGTTTTTGTAGCAAGAGCAATAGAAGGCGTTTCCGCAGCAGCAATGTTTCCATCAGCTGTTTCACTAATATCAGATTACAGCACTGAAAAAACAAGAGGAGCAGCAATGAGTTTAATGGGAATGGCTTTTAGTTTAGGTTTTATTTTAGGACCTGCATTTGGAGGACTAGCATCACATATTTCAATACCAATAGCATTTTTCCTTGCAGCATTACTTTCACTTACAAATACTGTACTAGTGGTTTTGTTCCTTAAAGAACCAAAAGAAAAAGAAGAAAGCAAAGACATTGCTCAAAAAGAATTCAATCTTCTTTCCCATTTGAAAAGCAGAACCTTATTATTTTTCGCAGGAACATTCATGCTCAGCTTTTTAATCGGAGGATTAGAAGCAGTTTTTGCACTTTTCACTTTTGAAAAATTCGGATTCGGTTCAGGAGAAGTTGGATTAGTTTTCATGTATATAGGAGTACTGATTTTTTTGGGGCAATTAGTGAGTGCAAAACTATTACTCAAATACAGAGAAACCACCCTAATCAAAGCAGGGTTTTTGATGAACTCAACAGGCTTCCTCGGAATATTTTTTGCACCCGATATGATTACTCTTGGATTAACCCTTGGTTTAATGGTGTTAGGAAATTCTTTCTCAATGCCTTCGGTTATTTCAATGATAACCAAAAGAGTTGAAGGCAAACGCGGAGCAATTTTAGGGTTAAATGCATCATTCCAGAGTTTAGGCCAACTAATAGGCCCAATATTTGCAGGATTTTTATTCGGAATTTCACACATATTTTCCTTTATTGGAATATGGGCTGTTCTTCTGGGTTATTTCGTGATTTTCACATTATTCGGATTCTTAAAAAAAGAATTTTAGGAATTATCCATTTGGATAATAAACATTACCAAAAAATACAAGCTTTATAAAAGGGAACAACTATTATAATTTAATGGAAAAAACAAATTTCAAATACCTTATTGGTTTTCTTGGAGCAAATTTTTACAGATTTTTAAGAGTTTTTCCTAACTCTGATCCTTTAATGGGTTTTATACTGCCAGCTGCAAAAAATACTGAATGGTGGAAAGCCCCCTTATTTGCTTTTGCATCAATGGTTGGATTCAGCTATTTGATTAATAGTGTTGGTCCATGGACCTGGGTAACAGCAACCACCTATGCATTAATTGCACTTGGTTTTCATTTCTTTTTGAAAAACAAAAAATCAACTCTGAAACTTTTCATTTCAAGCGGATTAATCGGAGTTTTGATTTTTGATTTAATCACAGGTCCAATAATGAGTTCATTTTTATTTAACCAGTCATTTTTGATTACAACAATAATGCAGGTTCCTTTCACAATAATGCACTTGATTTCAGTTGTATTTGGAATAGTAATAATTTCACCATTTTATGATGCTGCTTTGATGAAAGAGATTTCACAAATGGTTTCTAGTGTAAAAAATACTTACAAAAATTTTAGGTTACAATTATGAAATATGTGATTGCAATACTGCTAGTTTTGTTTGCTTTTTCAGGATGCACTCAGGTTCAACAGCAGGAACAGATTACAGTAACTTTACAGGTCCATGATGTAGAAGCAAATCTTGTTTTTGAAAAAGAAATTAATTCAGTAAAAGGAGCAAGTGCTTTTGAAGTATTACAGCAAAATAACATTCCAATGGAAACTGATGATTTTGGTTTCGGAGTTTTTATAAAAAGCATCGCAGGAGTTGTTCCTGAAGAAAACCAGTACCTTGGATTGAACGTTAATGAAGAATATTCCCAAGTTGGAATAAGCGATATTAAGCTTGAAAACGGGATGATTATTGATTTCAGTGTTGAAGAAATCGACGAATCACAGGTATTTGAAGAACCTCAAGAACAATAATATTAAAACCTTCCAACCCCTAATTTTACTGCCGAATGATGATTAGAGAATACTGAGCTGTGAAAACAATGCTGAGACTGGTTCGCACTGACGGCAATTTACGTGTGTTCAGTATTGAATACGCCCTTTAAAGGATTCTTTAGAAACGAACCACGTATAAATTTAATTGTTAACAATAATTAGTATGAAAGACTCTGCCTCGACAATAGTAATAGGTTTTTTTGTCCTAGTTGCAACAATCCTATTAGTATGCTGGTTCGTAACCCAGCTTGGAGCGACCTAATGACTCTCGAAAAATCAAGCACAGTGAATCTGCACAAATCTCAAGGCAAAACTTATTTTCGCACAGCCATACCCAAAGATATTGGCTTAATGCTTGGATTGAAAACAGATAAAACCAAACAAACAATCAAATACAAAGTAATCAAAAAAG
>JANLGZ010000053.1 GCA_024653905.1 archaeon | reverse complement strand
AACCAGAAATTCAGAACTGATTTGGAAACAATAAACTGGATTTAAAATTTTTGAAAAACGCGAATTAAGAAATACATAAAATTAGGAATTTTTCTTTTTTAATAATATATATTTTCTTTAATATACTTAATATTGCAATTGGATTTTTTTGAACAAAAAAAACTTTAATTTAAAAAAATTCTGAAAAATAAATTTCATTCGCAATCGTTAAGCAGTTACTTTAATGTAGCCAAAAACTAGGATGCATTTATAAAAAGTTCTTTGGATTATTAATTTGCAGAAATAATTTATTCTGCGCGTGGGGGCGGGATTAACATAAATATGAAAACTAAATTCAAAAAAACAAATCCTATTTTTAACGCAAAACTTTTTGCACTATTTCTTTCAATGATTTTTATTTCCGGCTTAGCGTTAGCTGCGCACACCACAACAGTCACGATATCCCCAGGAGCAGCAAACTGTAGCATAGAAGGAAACACATTCACTGTTCACATCATAAACGATGAAAGCAGTTCAGACAATATTGCTGAAGTGAGAATTTATGAAGGAACAATTGGATTAGATGATTTTGCCTGCGGAGATGCTCCAGAAGGATGGGCAAAAGCAGTTACTATTAGTCAAGGTTATGGTTATTGTGAATATAAAGAAACCCCAGGAGGAAATAATGACAAAATTGCACCTGGAGAAAGTTTGGATTTTACTTTTGTAGGCAGATTACGAGAAGCGAATGTTGTGGCATGCAATAGTGCATTCCTGATTTCAAGTCTTGATGATGCACAACCAACAGGCCAGCACCAGTATGCTTCCCCTGTAGTTTTCCTTGACTGCACACCGCCACAAGTAGATAAACTGGTTGGACAGCCAAGCATAGTTGTTGATAATTGTGAGGAACAAACTTACTCAGGTTTGGCTAATGCCGCCTGTGATTATTGGGCAACACAAAACACACCATTTTCATTCAATGCAAGTGAAAGCACTGACTTAGATGTTTGTAATCTTGGTTTCGATGCGGAGCAATACCCTACATTGGAAGACGGTTACTGTAAATTTAGATACACAGTAAACGCTGTAACCAGTGATTGGATTTCCTTCGAAAGCGAAGGCCCTATGTATGAGTTTATTAGTAATTACAATTTCCCAACAGATTCAGAACACACAGTAGAAATTGAGTGTGTGGATATTGCAGGAAATATTACAACAGTTACAGAAACCGATATTGTTGAAACTGTAGAGCCTGATTTGAATAAATTTTTCACAGGTCCGCAAAAAATTGATGGAAAAACAGGAGCAGAATGGATTGAACCTGTTGATTCAAGAGTAGTAATTGATGCTGTTGATCCTGAACCGCATCAAAGTGAAGTGTTCAAAACTTATTGGAGAAATGATCTCTTAGGTCCCACTTGGTCAGAGTATGAATATGATGCCTGTTACAATCCAAGTGAATATTGTAATTTATACAGGGATTATTGTGCAGATGCAGCAATTGCTGATTGCCAATATGATACTGATAATCTTGACGCGTATTTAAGCTGTCTTGATACAAGGTTACAGGAATCCTGCAACTACAATGTTTATGAAGGGCCAATACAAAAAGATGAAGAATCATGCCATCTCCTGAATTATCTGAGCATTGATAATTTGGGAAACATAAATGTCGCAGACCCTAATTGTTTCTTTGTGGATAGCACACCGCCAGCAATAACAAAGGAAGTCGGTGAACCTAAAGTCCAGATTCCTGAAACAGACAATTATTATATCACAAAAGACACCGAAATAACTTTGAGTTGTGAAGACCAGGAACCGCATCCAAGCGGAGATGTCATAATCAACTACAAGTATAGAGTAAATGAGGGTGAAGGATTTGGAGATTGGAGCGATACAATCAGCGAACAAACAAGCGAAGTTGTTTTCAGTTTCCCGGAAACATCAATCCATGAATTAGAATATTGGTGTACTGATGCGGTAGGCAACGAATCGGAACACGGAACAGAAACCGATTATGTGGATAATGAGCCTCCAATAATTACAAAAGAAATGATTGGAACAGGTCATTTGGGTTACAGAGACGGAGTTCTTAATGAAGCGGCTTGTCCGCCAGTACCAGGAAACGAAGATGTTTGTTTCGTTGCGGATAATGGAGAAAACGGAGTAAGCATTTCAGCGGAGGACACTCAGGCTAACCACATGGTAGATAATGTAACTTGTTTCTACCAGGTTTGGTGGCATACATCCGAGGAAATCTGTAATGAATATCAGGGAAGATATGATGGTGATTCTGGAAGATGCCTCATAGACGGAGATGAATTCAGCGATTATACAGAAGTAATCTTCACTGAGGACTCAACTCATGATTTGGAAATAACCTGCCATGACGGTCTTGGCAATAGTGTTGAGGATATAGAACAATTCAAGGTTGACTCAAATCCTCCAGAGACAACAAAAACATTAGGTCCTGATGGAACCTGGTATGTGAATGAAGAAACAGGTGCAGAATACATTGATACAGCAACAAGAATAACATTAGAAGCTGAAGATGCTAAAGTTGGTGTTGACGAAACATATTACAGGATTAGCGGTTCACTCGGAGACCAATTCTGTGCAAGCCAACAAGCTTGTGCGGGGTGGATGACTGCTCTAAGACCAGCAATGGGTGAATGGAATACATATTCTGAACCATTTCCTATAGAAGAGCAATCTTGTCATGTAATTGAATACAGATCGGTTGACCTCTTAGGTAATGAAGAAGAAATAGGTTGGCAATGTGTATTTGTTGACAAAACAGGTCCGATAGTAACCACAGAAAATCCTGAAGGCACGATTGCAGATTCTGGGGAACCTTTGTTCACAACAGAAAATAATCCTGATGGAAACTTCAATTGGATTACAAGCAGTATGCCAATCAGAATTAGCTGTGAAGACCAGGAGCCTCATCCAAGCGGAGTAAGAGAACTTGGATTCAGGGTTTCGTATGATTATCCTGAATGGGATTACATCACAGGCAAATATTGTGAAGATGAAATTTCAGGAGATGAATGGTGTATAGCGTCACTTGATGATAGGGGCGGTTTCACATTCAACTTCAATGCAGAAGAAGATTCATTGCACAATTTGGAATACTATTGTATAGATAATGTTGGAAAAACCAGCGAAGAACAAATACAATACTACAAGGTTGATAATGAGCCTCCAGTAGTAGATAAGATTTTGGAGGGACCAAGTGTTGGTGATTGTTCACCAGAAGCAACACAGAGTATAGAAAATGATTGTATGGTTGATACAGCTACAAGAATTTACTTGGAATATGAGGATGGCGGGGAAATCTGCCACGTTGACGGAGTAAATTGTAATTGGAGATATGAAGTCGGAGAAGAAGGATTCCCAAGAGAACTTGAATCACAATGGATGGATTACAATGCACTCGAAGGAATAAATTTCCCTGAGGAAAGCTATCACACATTAGAAGTGGCTTGTGAAGATGCTTTGGGCAACGCTTGGGAGGATACAGAATACTTCCAGGTTGATAAAACTCCGCCAGTAACAACCAAAGAATATGGAGAACCAATTTATCCTAATGGCGAATCACATCCAAAGTGGATTACTTCGGATACAAACATTTCATTATCCGCAAGCGATGAATACGGTCCGCATGTATCTGATGTGAATAAAACATATTACAGAGTAACAATCGTGGATGACCAGTACTGCGAATACAATTTAAGAGCAGTTGCATTGGAAGTGCCTGAACCTGATGCGTTTGATTGCAGAGATGCAGAGGGCACAGGGGAGTTTTTGGAATATGAAGGAACATTCACGATTCCTGAGGACTCCTGTCATTTGATAGAGTATTATAGTGTTGACAATGTCGGCAAAACAGAATCAGTGAATAAGCAATGTACATACGTTGACAATCAGGGTCCAACCCCGATTAAAACAGTTGGACAGCCCAGCGAAACCTGGACACCTGGAGAGAATGATGATCCGCTCAGCATTTATTATCCGGAAATAAATGATCTTTGCTGGGCAGACGGCAACAATAGTATTGATTGCTGGCAGGTAACCCTGCTCACACCAGTCAGCATGAGTTGTGCTGACCCAGAACCGCACCCTGTTAACCACAGTAAAATATATTTCAAAGTAGACTTCGATGGAGATAATGCCACAGAAGGCTATTGCGGAAAATATGACGGAACTATAACTGAAGACGGCTGGTGCTATGCAGACACTGATAACTTGACTGTTTATTTCAGTGAAGAATCAGAACACAATCTAAAGTATTATTGTGAGGATGCACTTGGAAATACAGGACCGGTAGACGATGAAAAGTTTAAGGTCGAAGGAACTGCATTCAGAATAGAACTGAACAAGAAATGGAATCTAGTCTCAGTACCATTTGTACTACAAGACAATAACATTACAAAAGTCTTGGAAAATGGAATAGTAAATGATCTGACCAATGTTGAGGCTGTTTGGACATATGATTCGATCCTTGGATGGCAGGTTTACAGGCCAAACAATCAGGATACCGGCAACCTTGATACTATGGACCCAGGAAGAGGATATTGGATAAGCATGCTTAATGAAGATGTGCTTCTTATAGGAGGAGCATTATTCAGCCCAGCACAAACACCTCCAACCTGGCCAATCGTTCCAGGATGGAATCTTATTGGGTATTACGGTAATGACAGCCTGATAACCAATTCAGAAAAAGCAGGATATGAACCTCCGGAGTTCGAGGCAAAAGAGGTTTATGATGGCCCTGACATGGAAGGAAGAGCAGCCGGATGTGCACTCTACTCTCTGGGCGATAGCAAAGAAGACAAAGGATGGACAGGACTCACTGGATACTGGCAACCCTATAATGAGGATGGAGATCCAAACACAAATGTCCTGCAGGTATACGGCTATCCGGACAGATTGGATTCCGGAGCAGGATACTGGCTGTCAACCAGTGAAACAGGGTTGTATGAGTTTACAACCACCTGCGGAACAATATGAATTTAAAAAAAACCTTTTGGCAATCCCCTATCATAAAGGAAACCCATGGCGATGGAACATGGTTGTTGGAAAGCTAAAAGGAATTTTTCTTCTTTTTTTTGTAAAGGGGAAAAGATAAAAATGAAAAAAATAGATTTTGCATTGAAAGGAATGACTGTTTGTTTAATTTTTTTTATTTCTTTATCATCAGCCACCCCAATAAATGAACCTTCTTGCGGAGACGGTATTATTAATCAGGAATGGGAACAGTGCGATGATGGAAATATAATTGCAAATGATGGCTGTTCAGCCTTGTGTCAAAGTGAATTAAATCCTGTTTGTTTATACCCTGATTCTTTAGGTGATACAACTCATGATACTGTAGAAATTAGTCCTGAGCCTTCGTTGCAATCAATCTTCAATGACGTGAATTATTTAGTTGATGTAAACGCCGACCAAAAACAATATCAAATATGGAATTTTGGAGAGCTTGAAGATGTTAATCTTACAATAGAATTCGTGAACAGTTTTGCGGGTTACGCAACAGTATTCGGGTATTATCTTGATGGCAATAAGGATACTTTCACACCGTTATTTAGAATGAAAAATCTGAAGGGCAACACTCATCCAGGGTATCCTGAGGTGGATATCCTGCAAAAAGGAGAGTCAATTACAGCAAGTATTTCAGGACATGGTTCAATAGGATTTGCGATTGATTCTTATAACGCTAATAATGAAACAAGCAAAAAAACTTACACAGAAAACGCACTAAATCCTGATTCTCTTGATCAGGCAGTTGTTTATGATGTCAATAAATACGCCGTGGGTTTTGAGGATAACAAAATCACAATAGGAGACCGTGATTATCAGGATGCTGTTGTTTTTTTTAATCCGCTTTCATGTTCAAACCCTGTTTTTTGCGGAGACGGTATTATTAATCAGGACTCTGAACAATGTGACGGCGAAGACGGAGTACCTGAAGGTTACTTATGTACAGAAACCTGCGAACTTGAATATATTCCTTTTTGCGGAGATGAAATAGTAAATCAAGAATCTGAACAATGCGATGGCGAAGATGGAGTACCTGAAGGATATGTTTGCTTGGAAAATTGTGAACTTGAAATACTACCTTATTGCGGAGATGGAATAGTAAATCAAGAATCTGAACAATGCGATGATGGTAATAATGAAAATGAAGACGGGTGCAGTGCAGTTTGTGAATTTGAATGTGTTCCTGAAACAGCAAAAACTTACGGGGAACCGATTTATATTGAAGAAAATAAGGAATGGATTAATCTTTCCTCATTGATAACCTTTGATGTTAATTATTCAGGAGAATTTTGTGGCAACGAAGCAGAAACTTATTACAGAGTAACACTTGTGGATGACGAGTACTGTAATAACAGAGAAGCTTGTTTGGAAACAGAAGGAAGCGGGGAATGGAATTTATACAATGGTGCTTTTAATATTTCTGAAGAATCGTGCCATTTAATAGAATTTTATTCAAGTGCTGATGTGAATGAAACAATTACACAGCAGTGTGCTTTTGTGGATGATACCCCTCCGCTTGGAATCAAGGAAGTAGGAAAGCCCAATTCGGTTTGGGATGGAAAAAGCAGTATCTTTTATCCTTGGATTAGTGATTACTGCTGGAGCGATTCGAATGAAAGCATTGACTGCTGGAAAGTAAGCCTTGATACACCGCTAAACATTTCATGCACTGACCAAGAACCACACCCAGTTGGTTATGAAAATGCGTGTTTCAAAGTAGAATTAGATGGAGATGATGCAACAGAATCCTATTGTACTAATTATGACGGTGATTTTAATGCCAATGGAGACAATTATTGTTGCGTGGAATCAGGAATTGAAGAATTTTATTTCCTTGAAGAATCAGAGCATAACCTGAGTTATTATTGTGAGGATAAATTAGGCAATACAAGTACTTTGGATGATGAAAAGTTTAAGGTTGAGGGCAGAACTTTTAAAATCATGCTTAATAAAAAATGGAACTTAATTTCGGTTCCTTTTTCATTGCAGGACAATAATATAGAAAAGGTGTTTTCAGAAATCGCGGAAAATATAGATTCTGTTTGGAGTTATGATTCTTTCGATGATTTGTGGCAGGTTTACAGACCAAGCAGTCCTGAAACAAGCAATTTGCATACTGTTAAAGCAGGAGAAGGTTATATGGTTGCTTCGCTGGAAGACGAATGGCTTTTGGTGTGGGGAAACCTATTCAGCCCTATAAATACCCCCCCTTCAAAGGAAATAAAGGAAGGCTGGAATTTAATCGGGTATTATGGAACTGATGGCCAAACCCAATACAATGGCCCTCTTGGACAAGGAAAATCCGCAGAATGTACCTTATTCTCATTAGGGGCATCATTCAATTCTAAGGCATGGTCTTCATTGTTAACATATTGGGAACCAAATAACCCAAATCAAGAGCATTATTTTGGGCAGGATGATGCATTGGACCCAGGAGCAGGATATTGGTTATTAACATCAGAAGATGGAATATACAGCTATAATACGGTCTGTGGGGAAGAAGACTAAGGATTAAGAAGTATTTATAAAACATTACAGAATAATAACTATATTGAGGGGTAAAATGAAGCAGGGGTTTTTTTCAAATAAATTAATGCTTATTACAGCACTTATTCTTATTGGATTAACTGCCTGGGCTATTCCAAGCATACCTCACCAGTTTTATGGAAATGTTCTTGTAAATGGAACAAGCGCACCTAATGGTTTAACAGTTACTGCTCAAGTTAATGGGCAAACATATTCTACTACTACAAGGGACGGAACTTATGGTTTTTCACCAAACTTATTTTTTATACAGGACCCTAACAGCACCAACACAGGAAAAACAATTACTTTTATAGTTGATGGACAACCAACAGGAAAAACAGCAAGCTTTGTAAATGGCGGATATACTAAAATAGATTTTAGCATTACAAAAGATGTAGGCGGAGGAGATTCTCCTATCACACCACCTGCTTCTGATCCCCAAGCTGCACCTGGCGGTGGTGGAGGGGGCGGCGGAGGCGGTTCTGGTGACCCTTATGAAAGCAGATTATTGAGAGTTGCTCCTGAAAAAGTTCAGGTTGGAGAAGAAGTTATTTTTAGTGCACTTTGTAAATGGAGTTTTGGATGTATAATTAAAACAGAAGGAAATGAAGTAGCGGACATGGTCAGAAGCGCAGGATTCCAAGGATTTAAACACACTTATAATACACCTGGCGAAAAAACAGTGGAACTTTACTGGAGCGGTACAAATCCAACACTTGTATCAAAAAAAACAGTTACTGTAACTGAAAAAATTGTTATTGACCAGCAAGAAGAATCGGAAACCCCACAGGACGAAAACAATACTGCTTTCCAAAACACAGCAAACCAAACACCAAAAGGAAATACAGATACTCAGCCTGAAAACGAAGAAACACCCCAAGAAACTGTTACACCAACTGGGTTTTTCAGTCTTGGCGGATATGATATTGGAACAAGCCAATTAGGGCTTGGAGTATTTGCGGTTATAATTATAGCGTTAATTGCTTTTTTTGTTACAAAAAACAAAAAAGAAGAAGCACCAATACAAGAAGAAAACTAAAATTAAAGTACTAATTCAATTGAACAAATTTTTAAAATTCAGTTCAGCCTCACGAATTTCTCATTCACATAAAAGTAAAGCGGAATTGAAATTATTATTACAAATAAAAAAATGTTGAAAGGATACGGAAGCGTATTTATGTTTGGGTCCTCGTAAAGGTAAACCGAACTAACTATTACTATAAACAGAACAAATTCAAGAATAAATGATTTGAAAGAAGATTCCTTTTTCATACCTCTTAGATTTCTGAATTGTTCAGTGTATCTGTAGAAATGTAAAACACCATAACCAATTACTGCAAAAAGTAAAATGTTTAAAGGAAAATCAATTGTATTGAACCTGCCATCGAGATAAATCAGGATTCCTCCAACCAGAATAAGGGTTAACAAAAATTCAACAATAACAAGCGCAGTCCAATGAATATCTTTAAACAATTGAAACTTTTCCTTGGCCTTGTCTTTAATCAGAAAACTCGATTCCCAAGCCAAACCTTTTTTTGCCATGAATTAAATAGAAATTTGAAATATAAAAACTATTCTTTTGGTTCAGGAAGAACCCCTAATTCCTGATCTATTTCCAAAGCGGTTTTTTTCATTCTTGAAAAAATCCTTTCAACATCCTCCTGAATCTCCTCGATAGTACGAAGCATAGACCTTGAACGAAGCATATAATATTTTCCAGCTCTAACTACAATGCCTGACCTCATGAGATTATTCAAGTGATTAATAACAGCAGTTCTGCTCATACCAATCTGATCAGCAATAGCGGTCGAACTCAAAGCCTGACCCTTATCAGAAGCAGCAAGCATAACCTTGAAAATAGAAGCGGCAGTTTTATCTTTATCAATAGGCTCCAAAAAACCCAATGTTTGACAAAGCCATTCAAACTCATCTAAAGGATTATGAGAAAAAGGCTTTTCGATTTTTCTGACAACAATTTTGAAAGAAATTTTATTAGGATTGACGTCCATAAAACTAAACTTAGATGAAACCTTTAAAAAACCTTCGCCTAAAGAGTTTAGTTAATGTTCATACTTTTTGAACGTTTTTAGGTTTTGCAGAGGGATTTTTTGATTAAGAAAAAAGAAAATGAAGCGGAATTGCAGGAAGCTAATGAAGCAAAATTGCAGGAAGCAAAAACACTGAATGACAAGGAAATTCAGGAAGCAAAGAGGCTTGCTGAGGAATATAAGGAAACTATGCAAAGAATCCAGGCAGAATTCGAAAATTTTCAAAAAAGAACAGAAAAAGAAATGCAAAATTTCAGAGTAATGGCAAACGCAAGAATCCTTGAAGAATTCCTGCCATTGGTTGATTCGCTTGGAGAAGGAATCAAAGAAGCTGAAAAAAGCAATAATAAGGAAATGAAAAAAGGATTTGTACTTATACATAACCAGTTATCTCAAATAATGGAAAAAAATGGAGTTAAACAAATTAAAAGTGTTGGAGAAAAGTTTGACCATAATTTTCATGATTGCATGCTTACAGTGAATGAAGATGGAAAGGATGATGAAATTTTAGAGGAGTTTCAGAAAGGTTATACTTTAAATGGAAAAATACTGAGGCCTGCAAAGGTCAAAGTAAATAAAGTTAAATAAGTGCTACCGAAGGTGCACGCGTCACCGCCGGACCAAACGGCGAGGTCAAGGTAAATAAAAAAGAATAAAAAAACAAAATTTCAAAAAAAGGAGATGATGAGTAATGGGAAAAATAATCGGAATTGATTTAGGAACTAGTAATAGCGCAGCGTCAGTACTTGAGGGCGGAAAACCAAAAATAATTCCTTCAGCTGAAGGAAACACAGCTTACGGGAAATCATTTCCAAGTGTAGTTGCATTTACAAAAGATGGTCAGATGCTTGTTGGTGAACCAGCAAGGAGACAAGCAGTTACTAATGCAGATAGAACTTTTTCTGGTTTTAAAAGAGCAATGGGAACCAACAAAAAATTTAAAGCAGGAGATAAAGAATACACTGCTCAGCAATTATCTGCTTTTGTTTTACAAAAAATCAAGAAAGATGCAGAAGAATTTTTAGGAGATATTGTGGAAAAAGCAGTTATTACAGTTCCGGCTTATTTTGATGATAATCAAAGACAGGCTACTAAAGATGCTGGAGAAATTGCAGGTTTGAAAGTTGAAAGAATTGTTAATGAACCAACTGCGGCTTCACTTTCTTATGGTTTAGATAAGAAAGACCAGAATTTCAAAGTTCTTGTTTTTGACCTTGGAGGCGGAACACTTGATGTTACAGTAATGGAATATGAAGATGGTGTTTTTGAGGTTAAATCAACAAGTGGAGATACTCAACTTGGCGGAAGAGATATGGATGATGCTCTTGCAAATTATTTGGTTGCTGAATTCAAGAAAAAGGAAAATTTTGATTTAACAAAAGATACTACTGCAATGGAAAGATTAAGAGAGGCGGCAGAGAAAGCAAAAATTGAATTATCAACTACTCTTGAAACCGAAATTAATTTACCTTATTTAACAGCAACTCAGGATGGTCCAAAGCATTTGCAATTGAAATTAAACAGGGCTAAGCTTGAGGAACTTGTAATGCCAATAATCAAGAAATGTGATAAACCTATACAACAAGCATTAGCAGATGCTAAAGTAACCCCTGGAGATATTCATAGAATTATTTTAGTAGGTGGGCCAACAAGAATGCCTTCTGTGCAAAAATTCGTTGAATCCGAAATAGGCGCAAAAGTAGAAAGAGGAGTTGACCCAATGGAATGTGTAGCAATGGGAGCAGCAATTCAAGGTGGAGTTCTCTCTGGAGAAGTCAAAGATGTTCTGCTCCTAGATGTTACACCTTTAACTCTTGGAATAGAAACTCTTGGAGGAATAAGAACTCCTTTAATTCAGAGAAATACGACTATTCCAACCAAAAAGAGTCAGATTTTTTCAACAGCAGCAGATAATCAATCAGCTGTTGATATTCATGTTCTGCAGGGCGAAAGAGAACTGGCTCCCGATAATAAAACTTTGGGAAGATTTCAGTTAGTTGGTATTCCTCCAGCACAAAGAGGAGTTCCTCAAATCGAAGTAGCGTTTGATATTGATGCAAACGGAATTGTTCATGTTGCAGCAAAGGATCTTGGAACTGGAAAAGAACAAAGCATCAAGATTGTTGCTGGAAATAAACTAAGTGATGAAGAAATTGAAAAAATGAAAAAAGATGCAGAATCTCATGCTGATGAGGATAAGAAAAAGAAAGAAGAAATTGAAACTATAAACACAGCAGATGCAACTGTTTATTCTACAGAAAAAATATTGGAAGAAATGAAGGGAAAAATTCCTGAAGAAAAAATTAAAATTATTAAAGAAAAAAATGATGAATTAAAGAAATTACTTGAACCTGAAAAGAAAGATGTTTCTGTTTTGAAAACAAAGCTTGAGGAATTAAATAAAGAGGTTCAGGAAGCTTCTGCTGAACTTTACAAAAAAGCTCAGGAAGAAGCGCAAAATCAACAGCAGGCACAAGGATCAGCAACTGAAGAGAAAGGTAAAAAAAAGGGTAAAAATTCCCCTAATGAGGATAAAGTTGTTGATGCTGAGTTTACAGAAGAAGACAAGGATAAAAAGAAAAAGAAATAAATTCTTTATCCTGATTCTTATTCTTACATTGGTGTGTAAATGGCAAAAGATTACTACGATACTTTAGGTATTCAGAGAGGTACTTCTCAGGAAGAAATCAAAAAAGCCTACAAAAAACTTGCCAAAAAATACCACCCGGATATTTCCAAAGAGGAAAATGCTGAACAAAAATTCAAAGATGTTCAGCATGCTTATTCTGTTTTAAGTGATGACGCCAAAAGAAGGAATTATGACCAATTTGGAGAGCAGGCTGAAAGATTTGGCGGTCAAGGAGGCTTTCAGGGTTTTGGCGGAGAAGGTTTTGATTTCTCAGATATTTTTGAACAATTTGGTTTTGGGAATCAGGGTTTCTCAGATATTTTCGGCGGAGGAAGAAGAGGTCCGAGAAGAGGCGAGGATATTATTTTTAAACTTTCATTAAATTTTGAGGACGCTGCATTCGGAACAAAAAAAGAAATTACTGTAGATAGAATAGAAGAATGCGATAATTGCCATGGTTCAGGAGCAAGACCTGGAACAAAAATAATTACCTGTGATGTTTGCCATGGTTCAGGAGTAGAAAAACAATTAAGAAGAACTTTTTTGGGCACTATTGCTACTCAAAGCACATGCAGAAAATGCAGAGGTTTAGGAGAATCTGTTGATGACCCTTGTCCTGTTTGCTCAGGTTCTGGAAGAGAACACAAAAAGAAAAAGATTTCAATTACAATTCCTGCAGGAATTGATTCTGGGAATCATTTAAGATTAAGAGATCAGGGAAATGAAGGAGAAAAAGGCGCGATCAAAGGCGACTTGATTGCTGTTATTTTTGTTGAACCGCATGAGGTTTTCAAAAGAGACGGTTTTGATATTTTTATGGAATTGCCTATTTCCTTCAGTGAAGCTGCTTTAGGAGATGATATTGAGGTTCCAACTCTTAAAGGAAAGGCAAAACTGAAAGTTCCTTCAGGAACTCAATCAGGCACTTTGTTTAAAATGAAAGAAAAAGGAATCCAGAAGCTTCAAAGAAAAGATTTTGGAGACCAGTATGTGAGAGTTGTTGTTAAAACTCCTGAAAAAATGAGCAAAAAAATGAAAGAGTTATTGGAAAAGCTTCAAGAAGAAGAGGAAACTGCAAAAAACAGGAAAGGCATCTTTGGGAAATTAAAAGGAATTTTCGACTAACTTGTTCTTTTCTTTTGGCCAAGCTTTTTTTTCTTGTAAGAAAAGAAAAGGTTGTTGGGAAATTGAAAGGGATTTTTGATTAAACCAACTTTTTTAACACCTATTCTATTGAATTAACTAATGACTGAAAATAAAGGAACGGATTTTCGTGCAATAGAGCAAAAATGGCAAAAACAATGGGAATCTGATAAGGTTTATTCTTTTGACTCAAAAAGGGACGGAAGCATATATTCTATTGATACCCCTCCCCCAACTGTTTCAGGAAAAATGCACTTAGGACATGCTTTTTCTTACTCACAGGCAGATTTTATTGCAAGATACAAAAGAATGCAGGGATTCAATGTATTCTATCCTTTCGGGTTTGATGATAATGGATTAGCAACAGAGAGGCTTGTTGAGAAAAGCAGAAAAATTAGAGCTAAGGATTTCACGAGAGAAGAATTCATCAGAATTTGTTTAGAGGAAACCAAGAAACACGAAGAAATAATGAAAGACGATTTTTATTCGCTCGGGTTAAGCGTTGACTGGAATTTGCTTTACAGGACAATTGATTCTTTTGAAAGAAAAACGAGCCAGAAAAGTTTTATTGAAATTCACAAAATGAAAAGAGCTTACAGAAAAGAAGCGCCAAGCATGTGGTGCCCAACATGTGAAACAGCTATTGCACAGGCTGAACTTGAGGATAAAGAATTTCCATCAAATTTTGTTTACATTAAAGCCGAGGTTGAAGGAGGCAAACAAATAACATACGCCACAACAAGACCGGAATTACTGCACGCGTGTATTTGTATTACAGTTCACCCAGATGATAAAAGATACAAAGAGGTTGTAGGGAAAAAAGCAAAAATACCAATCAGTAATGAATGGGTTCCGATAATTGCAGACGAATCAGCAAAAATCGATTTCGGAACAGGTGCTGTTTATTGGTGTCCTTATAGTGATGCGACAAGTATAGAATTTGTCGCCAAACACCCGCAATTTAAAGTTAAATCAGTTGTTGGAAAAGACGGTAGATTAAATGAAGTGGCTAAAGAATACGCGGGTTTGAAAATAAAAGAAGCAAGAGAAAAAATTATTGATGCTTTACAAAAAGGAAACCATGTTGAAAAAATAGAACCGATAACACACGATGTAAGTGTTCATGAAAGATGTAAAACACAAATCGAAGTATATTCAACAAAACAATGGTTCATAAAATATATGGATCTTAAAAAAGAATTTTTGAAAAAAGGAGAAGAATTAAACTGGTTTCCGAAACAACACATGAAGGTCAGGTATGCTAACTGGATTAAAGGTTTACAATGGGACTGGAGCATTTCAAGGCAGAGATTTTTTGGGGTTCCTTTCCCGGTTTGGTATTGCAAAAATTGTGAAGCAGAAATACTTGCTGATGAAAAACAGCTTCCTGTAGATCCAATACAAGATAAACCTCCAGTAAAAGAATGCCCAAAATGTAAATGCAAAGAATTTGTTCCTGAAAAAGATGTTCTGGATACATGGATGACTTCCTCTCTTACTCCGCAAATTAATTCAAGATGGGCTGAGGATAAAGAGTTTCACAAAAAATTGTTCCCGATGAGTATGAGGCCTCAGGCACATGATATTATCACTTTGTGGGCATTTAACACAATTGTAAAAGGTTATTTCCATGATAAGAAACTTCCATGGAAAGACATAATGATTTCAGGACATGCGCTTGATTCTAAAGGAAGGAAAATGAGCAAGAGTTTGGGTAATGTGATTGAACCAATTGAAATGATTGAAAAGTATTCAGCAGATATGCTTAGGTATTGGGCTGCTGCAGGTTCTTTGGGGGAAGATTTGCCTTTTCAGGAAAAAGAATTTATTTCTGGTAAAAAGTTCTTAATGAAACTTTTTAATGCTTCAAGGTTTGTTGCAATGAAAACTGAGGGCATTAAAGCAGATGATTTTGAAAAAGTTAAAGGAAATTTAATG